>JACPZV010000092.1 GCA_016195295.1 Acidobacteriota bacterium | reverse complement strand
CTTCCCGGCGCGGGTGAGCCGGGCCGTTAGACTGCCTTGCGGACATCGAGACCTGACGACCCTTCCGTACTAGATAAATTGCAAAACCGACGCACGATTCTGATCACCGGCGCGGCAGGGAACCTGGGTAGTCTCCTCTCGCGTCAGCTTATGCCCACCGGGCATGAGCTACGGCTGATGTACCATCGCACGCCGCTGCCCGAAGACGTGGCGTATGTCGCCAACGTTCGTCCTATCAAGGCGGATCTCGGTGATCCAGCGACGTTGCCTCCGGCGGTCACAGGCGCCGACGTGATCGTCCACTTTGCCGGCCGGCTGTTTGCTCCACGGCCCGAGCGGTTCCTCCCGGAGACCAACACCTGGTGGTTCTCCAATCTGTTGACCGCCGCTCTTCAGGCGCAGGTCGGGCGAATCATTCTGATTTCGTTCCCCCACGTTGAGGGTCCGACATCCGTGACGCAGCCGGCGACGGGACGGCTCGATCGGCACCCGATCTCTGTTCATGCTCGGACGCGCCTGGAAGAGGAGCGACTGCTCCTCGAGCGTACGGAGGACACCGGCACGAGCCCCGTGATTCTTCGACTCGGCATGATCTACGGGCGCGGAATCCTCATGATTGAAGCGGCGCGCTGGCTTGCACGGCGACGGCTTCTCTGTGTGTGGCGGGAACCGACAGTATTCCAACTGCTCTCGACTGCGGACTTTCTGCGCGCCGTTGAGACGGCCATCTTCAAGCCGGGGGTTCGAGGGATATATCACGTCGGGGACGAACAGCCGGTTACCCTACAGAGGTTCTTGGACGAAGCCTGTCGGGTTTGGGGATATCAACGGCCCGTTCGGATCCCGTTCTCGATGATCTACACTGCGGCGTGGCTCTGCGAGTGTGTCGCGCGGATCGCGAGGACCCCGTCTCCTCTCACTCGTGATTTCGTCCGGCTGGGGCGCGTTTCCCATTGGGGCGATACACGCCGTGCTCGGAAGGAGCTGATTCCGGAATTGGTGTATCCGACGCTGGAAACGGGGCTTTCAACTCTTTGACCGGCGGACTAATCCCGGTCGTCACTTGAATCGACGTTGGAGAGGCTCGAGCATCCGCGATTTTTCCGGCTGATTGGATTACTTCGATGCGTCAACTCAAGTGACGACCGGGATTAACACGGACTGGACCCGACGTCCTGAGTCGAATGCGCCGCTGGTCAGTCCGCGGCGTTATGCAACCTACTGAAATAGTACATGAACATTTCCATACCGCGCGGTCCGATCGTCGTGGTGGGGATCGTGACATATGGGCTGGTCAGCTTTTCGATGCCCATGGGTACGATCTTGAAACCCACGCTGGGTGAGGTGGCAGACGTTGTCATGATGCTTGGGTTTCTCTGGCCTTATCCCCTTTTGCTCAGTCTTCGGAGTTTGCTGCCGGCCCAGGGAGTGGGAGCGTTGCTCGCATTCGGAGTGGTTGTCCTGTTGGGGCTGGGCGTCGTTTGGTGGTTTACCTCCTCTGTCCAGGAGCGCCTTGGTCACGACAAATGGTCTAGCCCACGCGCCTACGTGTGGGCCCCCTGGCTCTGGTTCTTACCCTTGCTTGCGCTTCAAGCGGTCGTGTACGGATTGGCATTCTTGGTCGGCCTGCCTGTGGGAGAGTAGTACCGGTTGTCTCCGAAGCAGGAAGCCGAACACCGAGGCGAAGATCGTCAGCTCGCCGGGCCCGACGACCTTCGGTTCATTCCATCTGCTCGTCGCGCGTCGTCTGTGTCTTTCTTGAGCGTTCGCGCGATGTAGCCCCGAATCGTGTGGAGCGTCTCCGCCGACTCCCAGATCTGTGTGACGGCGGCATCATACTGCGAGCCCTCGCGGATTCGCTGCAGCGCCGGTGCGCGGAGCTGACGCTTGGTGACCGCGAACGCCTCAGGCGGCAGCGAGGCCAAGCGCTCCGCGACCGCGACGGCGGTGTCCAGCAGCCGATCCGGCTCGACGGCCTCGTCAATCAATCCCTGCTGCACGGCCGCCTGCGGCGTCAGCGTCGTCCCGCGGTAGGCCAACGCTTGCAGGTACTGGGGCGCAGCGACGAAGCGCAGGATCTCCAGCGGCACGATCGGAAACGGCACGCCGACGAGCAGCTCGGGAATGCCGATGCGGCCCGGCTCGGTCGCCATCAGCCGGTAGTCCGCCGCGCACGCCATCACGCAGCCGCCGGCAATCGCGTGTCCGTTGACCGCCGCCACGACCGGCTTGGGAAACGTGAAGAGCGTTTCGAACGTCCGGCTGACAGCCGGAAGAAACGTGCGGACGTAGGGCGCCCCGCTATCGACGATGCGGAACAGATCGACGCCGGCGGAAAAGATCGCGCCGGCGCCCGTGAGCACGAGCGCCGAGCTGGACGACCCTCGGCATTCATCGAGCCGCGCCGTCAGCGCGTCGCAGATTTCCAGATCCAGCGCGTTGGCCTTGCCGTGCGCCATGCGCAAGATCGCGACGTCGCCGCGCCGCTCGAGGTCGATCATTCTCGGACTCCTCGCGCGAGTCAGCGTTCGAGCGGGACGACCACGAACGTCTGCGGTTGTCCGAGCGGCGTCACTTCATTGCCCGCCTGACGTCCGAGCTGCGCGTGATAACGACCCGGCGCGACGATCGGTCCCTGCTGCGGACCGCGACCGCCGCCAGTCGGTGATCGTCATGACGAACTTCGTCCCGCTCGGCGGATCTTGGCGCACGTTAAACGTGAACACGGCGCCAAACGGCGGATTCGGCGCCGTCCAGTTCCCGGCCATTGGACCGAGGCCCGCGGCGCCGGCGGGCTGCTGACCGAGCAGGTTGAACAGATACGCGTCGCGCTGCGGAAACAGATGCGCGTCCTCAGTCAGCGCCTGCGTGCTCATCTCGCGCAGCGGACTGTAGTCGTCTAGAACATAGAAGCCGCGGCCGAACGTGGCGAGCACGAGATCGTTCTCGCGCCGCTGGATCGTCAGGTCGCGGACTTGTGCGACCGGCATGCCGCCTTTGAGCTGCACCCAGTGACGCCCACCGTCGACCGTCGTGAACACGCCGAACTCGGTGCCGGCGAAGAGAAGATCAGGATTGATGTGATCTTGCGCGACTGCCCACACGTCGTGGCGATCCGGGAGATCGCCGGCGATAAACGACCACGTGCGGCCGCGATCGTTGCTTCGCACGAGGTAGGGCGTGTAGTCGCCCCGCTGCCAGTTGTTGAGCGCGACGAAGACCGTGTTCACGTCGCGCGGCGATGCCACCACGTCGGACACGTACGTCCACTGCGGCGCGCCGGGCAACTGCTCGATCTTCCGCCAGTTCTTTCCGCCGTCCTCCGTGACCTGCACGAGCCCATCGTCTGTTCCGGCGTAGATCAATCCTTCGAGCAGCGGGGACTCGTCCAGCGAAACAATATTGCTTAGCGCCGTCGTCGCTTGATTGCGCGAAACGGCGTCGGCGGACCAGATCCGGCCCATGATGGGAATCTCGTCGCGATTCAGATTGCGCGAGAGATCGCCGCTGATCGCCACCCAGGTGTCGCCGCGATCGTCGCTGCGATAGACCTTATTGCTCGCCCAGTAGAGTCGTCTCGCCGAGTGCGGGCTGATGATGTACGGCGCGTCCCAGTTCGGACGATCGACGGGCCCGCGTCCCCCACCTGCCCTACCTGCCTCACCAGCCCC
>JACPZV010000551.1 GCA_016195295.1 Acidobacteriota bacterium | reverse complement strand
CGCATCGCGCCGGCGCTCGGACGCGCCTTCAGCGAGCAGGAAGGCGAAGTTGGCAACGAGAGGAAAGTGGTGCTCAGCTACGCGCTGTGGCAGTCGCAGTTTGGCGGCGATCCGGCGGCCATCGGCAAGGACCTGCGCATCGACGGCGTGCCGTTGACGGTGATCGGTGTCATGCCGAAAGGCTTCTACTTCCTGAACCCGAACGTGATGCTGTGGCGTCCGCTCGCCTTCACGGCGCAGCAGAAGAGCGATGAGCAGCGCCACAGCAACAACTTTCAGAACATCGGACGGCTCAAGCCCGGCGCCAGCATCCAGCGCGCGCAGCAGGAAATCGACGCGCTCAACGCGCGCAACCTGGAGAAGTTCCCGCAGCTCAAGCCGCTGCTCATCAACGCCGGCTTTCACACGACCGTCGACCCCCTGCAGGAAACGCTCGTGCGCGACGTCAAAGCCACGCTGTACTTGATGTGGGGCGGCGCGCTGTTCGTCCTGTTGATCGGCTGCGTGAACGTCGCGAATCTCGTGCTCGTGCGATCGCGCGCGCGGATGAAGGAGCTCGCCACGCGCCTGGCGCTCGGCGCGAGCCGCTGGCGCGTCGGCCGGCAGCTCGTGACGGAGAGCGTCCTGCTCACGCTGATCTCGGCGGTGGCCGGGCTGCTCGTCGGCTACGCGACGCTGCGCCTGCTGGGCACGCTGAACATTCAGGAGCTGCCCCGCGGCGAAGAGATCCGGCTCGACGGCGTGGTCGTCGCTTACACCGTGGCGGTCGCGGCGGCCATCGGGTGCATCCTTGGGCTGATTCCGGTCGCGAACGCGCCCGCCAACTTGACGTCGGTGCTCCGCGAGGAAGGCCGCTCCGGCACGGCCGGCCGCGGCGCGCGGACGCTGCGCCGCGCGCTCGTGGTGGCACAGGTCGCGTTCGCGTTCGTGCTGCTGATTGGCGCGGGGCTGCTGTTCGCCAGCTTCCGCCGGGTGCTGGCGATTCAGCCCGGGTTCAATCCCGACGGCGTGCTGACCGCGTCGATCAGCCTGCCGCGCGCGCGGTACGCCGACGACAAGGCGTTGATCGGATTCACGCACGAAGCGCTGCTGCGCCTGCGCACGCTGCCCGGCGTCACCGCGGTCGGGGCGACGAATACCATTCCTTTCGGAAGCAACCACAGCGACAGCGTGATCTTCGCCGAGGGGTATCAGATGAAACCCGGCGAGTCAGTGATTTCCCCAAGTCAGGTCTACGTCACCCCCGGCTATTTTGAGGCGATGGGCGTGACACTCGTGCGCGGCCGATTCTTCGACGGGCGCGATGTGGCCATCGCAGGGACGACGGTCGACACGATTGGCCGGCTCGTTCGTGGGGCCAGCTCGATCATTGTTGACGAGACACTCGCGAAGCGCTTCTGGCCCGGGCAGGATCCTGTCGGCTGGCGGATGTACTTTCCGAATGACCTCAAGAACCTCACGGCCATTACCGACAAGACGGTCTTTCATCCTGTCGTGGGCGTCATCGCCGACGTCAAGCTGCACGACCTCACCGAAGGCCAGCAGTCGGTAGGCGCGTACTTCTTTTCGATGGATCAGGAACCGTCGCCCGGCATGACGTTCGTCGTCCGGACCGCGGGCGATCCGCTGTCGCTGACGAGCGCCGTCCGCGGCACGCTCAACGGACTCGATCGCGAGCTGCCGGTGTTCGACACGCAGACGATGGATCAGCGGCTGGAGAAGTCGCTGGTCAGCCGGCGCTCGCCCGTCGTGCTGTCGCTCAGCTTCGGCGCGGTCGCGCTGTTCCTGTCGGCCATCGGCATCTACGGCGTGCTGGCGTATCTCGTGACGCAGCGGACAAAGGAGATCGGCATCCGCATCGCGCTCGGCAGCAGCGCGGGCGCGGTGTTCGAGCTCGTCTTGCGCGAGGGCCTGCTGCTCGTCGGCGCCGGGTTCGTCCTCGGTGGCGTGGGCGCGATCGCGCTGCGCAAGAGTCTCGAGAGTCAGTTGTTCGGCGTCAGCGCGACCGATCCCATCGTTCTCGTCGTCGTGACGGCCACGCTCGCGCTCGTCGCGCTGACGGCCTGCGCGCTCCCGGCCCGCCGCGCGACGCGCATCGATCCGATCGTAGCGCTCGCCGAATAAATGCGGCCACGAAGCCACGAAAACACGAAGAAGAACGGGTAGGTACACGTATCTCTCTTTTTCGTGCCTTCGTGGTTTCGTGGTTGCATTTTCGTCAGTAGAATTCGCGGATGTCTACAGCCGACGCCGCGCCGGTCCTTGCGAGAGCGCGCCGGCGGCTGATTCCGTTTCTCTTCCTGCTCTACATCGTCGCCTACCTCGATCGGATCAACGTCGGGTTCGCCGCGCTGCAGATGAACCAGGCGCTCGGGTTCTCGGCGGCGACGTACGGATTCGGCGCCGGCATTTTCTTTTTGAGCTACGTGCTGTTCGAGATTCCGAGCAACGTGATTCTGGCGCGCGTCGGCGCGCGCCTGTGGATTGCGCGCATCATGATCACGTGGGGGCTCGTCTCGTCGGGGATGATGTTCGTCCGCGGCGTGCCGGGCTTCTACACGCTGCGGTTTTTGCTGGGCCTCGCGGAAGCCGGATTTTTTCCGGGCATCATCTTCTATTTCACGCGCTGGTTTCCGGCGCGCGAACGCGCGCGCACGATCGCCACGTTCATGACGGCGACGCTCACGGCGGGCGTGATCGGCGCGCCGATTTCCGGCGCGCTGCTGTCGATCCACGCCGCCGGTCTCGCGGGGTGGCAGTGGTTGTTTCTCCCCGAAGGCGTGCCGGCGGTCGCGCTCGGGGTCGTCGTGCTGTTCGTT
>JACPZV010000550.1 GCA_016195295.1 Acidobacteriota bacterium | reverse complement strand
CTTCGGTAACCGGAATTATGGCGCGACGAATCGCCGCTCGGTAACAGTTACTTATGGCTCGACAGGCGAATCTCGGCTCCTATCTCTTGATACGCGAAGGCGCCGCGGTTGCTGTAGCCGATTTGCAGGTTTGAGCTAATCGGGATTGTGCTGACGGTCGATAAATGATCACGTGATGCTGTTTACCCCCCCCCCCGCGCGCAAGAAATCTCTGTAAGTCGCTCTGTTTATTACCGTTACGGTCTGCACGCGCGTTCCCTCGTCTTTGGCGCCGCGGCCCTACTCGATACGTTGCTCAACCTCTCGTCCCGCTTGTCTGCGGTCCCGTCCTTCGTGACGTAACGCGCGGATCACCGAGCTTGGCTCTCCATCCAGACGGATCCACCGGGCGCATCGGACGACCAATGAGGGAGCCAGCTGGTCGCGCCCAGGGATCGGTCGAGGGCGAGGCCGCCGATGTCTGATTCGCAGGAGCCGCGGAGCGGATCGGCACTCGAACACTTCGACGCGTTGTTCGTCGGCAACCCCCTGCCAATGTGGCTCTACGACCTTGAGACGCTCGCCTTTCTCGAGGTCAATGACGCCGCAGTCGCGCGTTACGGGTACTCCCGCGCCGAGTTCCTGCAGATGCGCATCACCGACATTCGGCCGGAGGAAGACATCGAGCGATTGCTGGCGGACGTACGGCGTCTGCGCCCGTTGCTGCAGCACTCGGGCGAGTGGCGCCATCGTCTCCGAGATGGCCGCCTGGTGGATGTCGAGATTGCCTCACACACCCTGGAGTTCCGCGGCCGATCGGCCGCGCTCGTCGTGGTCCACGACGTCACGGATCGCAAACAGGCTGAGGGTGCGCTCAGACGCAGCGAGGCCCGGAAAGCCGCCATCCTCGACTCGGCGCTCGACTGCATCATCACCATGGATGCCGACGGCCGGGTCGTCGACTTCAATCCGGCGGCCGAGCGGACCTTCGGCTACCGATACGCCGAGGCCGTCGGCAAGCCACTCGTCGAGCTGATCATCCCACCCGATCTCCGGCAGGCACACCGCGACGGGCTGGCTCGGTATCGCGCCACGGGCGAGCATGTGGTGCTGGGGAAACGCATCGAGATGCGGGCCATGCGGGCCGACGGCTCGGAGTTTCCGGTCGAGCTGGCGATCACGCCGATCCGCGAGCGCGACGAGCTGATGTTCACCGGGTATGTCCGCGACATTAGTGACCGAAAGCGCGCGGAGGAAGAGATCCGGCGGCTGAATGCGGAACTGGAACAGCGGGTCATCGAACGCACGGCCCAGCTCGAGGCCGTGAATAAGGAGCTCGAAGCCTTTTCCTATTCTGTCTCCCACGATCTGCGGGCACCCTTGCGAGCCGTTGACGGCTTTTCCCGCATCCTGCTCCAAGACCACGCGGGGCAGCTCGCTCCCGAGGCGCAGCGGTATTTATGCCTCGTACGGGAGAACGCGAGTCGCATGGGCGAACTCATTGATGATTTGCTGGCCTTCTCCCGACTCAGCCGCCAGCCGTTGAAGGTGCAGCCGGTCGCGCCCGCCGACGTGGCGCGTCGAGCCGTCGAGGAACTGCGCGCTGAACAGGAAGGGCGGCATGTCGACATCCGGATCGGCGATCTGCCCGTCTGCGACGCCGACCCCTCGCTCCTCACGCAGGTCTTTATCAACTTGCTCTCGAACGCGCTCAAGTTCACGCGGCGGCGGGACGTGGCGACGATTGAGATTGGCGCGATCCGGAGTGCTGATGGGACATTGCCGATGGCCGATTCGGCCTCTCGTCCGTCTCCCTCTGACATCTCCAATCTGCAGTCGACCATTTACTACGTGCGCGACAACGGCGCAGGGTTTGACATGCGCTACGCCCACAAACTGTTCGGCGTGTTTCAACGCCTGCACCGTGCGGAGGAGTACGAGGGTACCGGCGTTGGCTTGGCCACGGTGCAACGCATCGTCGTGCGTCATGGTGGGCGCGTCTGGGCCGAGGCCGAACCGGATCGCGGCGCGACGTTCTACTTTGTGCTGGGGGGAGGTGGCCCACATGCTATCGCCGACGCCCGTTGAGATCCTGCTGGTCGAGGACAACCCCAGTGACGTGGAATTGGCACTGCACGCCCTGGCGAAGCATCACCTCGCCAATCGCATTCAGGTCGTGCGCGACGGGGCCGAGGCCTTGGAGTTCGTCTTCTGCACGGGCGCGTATGCGCAGCGCGCCATCGAGAACGGCCCGAAGGTGATCCTGCTCGATCTCAAATTGCCCAAGGTAGACGGGCTCGAGGTGCTGCGCCAGATCAAAGCCGACCCGCGGACCCGCACCATCCCGGTCGTGGTGCTCACCTCGTCGCGCGAGGAGCCCGACATCGCCGCGAGCTATCAGCTGGGCGTGAACAGTTACATTGTGAAGCCGGTGAACTTTGAGCAGTTTACCGAAGCCGTGCGGCAGTTAGGGCTGTATTGGCTGTTGTTGAACCAGCCGCCGGTCCTTTAAGGAAGAGTCTCGGATGTTTGACGCGTTGAGCAGCGAGGACATCGTGCGGAGCTCCGAGCTTGGGCGTGAATCGCGACGTCGTCACACGGTCGATTGCGACACGTGTGTCGAGGTTGTCGGCAGCGTCGCGATGTGCGCGCTGCGCGTGAACCGTTGCCCCAGCGCGGAAGGGCGCATGCCATGACAGAGGAGGCACGGTTTCTGCTCATGGAAGACCGGCCTGCCGACGCTGAGCTCCAGGAACGGGAACTTCGCGCGGCTGGCCTGGTATTCACGTCGAGGCGGGTCGACACGGAAGCGCAGTTCAGAGACGCGGTCCGCGAGTTCAAGCCTCACTTGATCATCTGCGACTATACGCTCCCCGGGATCAACGGGATGGCAGTCCTCCAGATCGCGCGTGAGCTGTGTCCCCGTGTGCCGTTCATTTTCGTCTCCGGGACGATGGGAGAGGACCGCGCCGTCGAAGCGCTCAAGAGCGGAGCTGCGGATTACGTGCTGAAAGACCGGTTGGGGAGCCTGCCCATTCGCGTGCGTCGGGCGCTCCAGGAAGCCGAGGAACGACAGCGCCGCGAGGGGCTTGAAGATCAGCTT
>JACPZV010000564.1 GCA_016195295.1 Acidobacteriota bacterium | reverse complement strand
GGCCTTCGAAGGTGTCATTGACGATCTCGTGGCGATCGAGCTGCCACGTCGAATAGCTGCGCTGCTCGCGCTCGCCAACGATGCCGATCATCAGCTCGTCGTTGTCGAACGATTTCGCCTTTGGCGCCGCCTCGAAGTCAGGACGATCGATCGACGGGATCGCGTCCCGCGGCAGCACGACGACAAGCCGGTCGGACTGCTGCTGCGCGAAACTGAACGCGGCCGTGCCGCTGAGGGACGAAACGGTCAACGCGATCGCAATCACCCGCATGGCGCACTCCTCCTCCACCCTGCATATTGTGCGGAAACAGCGGTCGCCGCACACTCAACGTCGGTTGGTGTGAGGAGCGTCACAGCCGACGGAGTGTGCTGATTGGTATTGTTCGGGATCGTGGGCCATCTTGTTGAACTCTTCTACAGCGAACACTGCATTGGCTGCCCAGAGGCGCGGCAGGTCGTCCGGCAATTCGCGCTGGAGCGCCCGGACGTGACCGTCGTCGAGCGCGACGTGGCGGTCGCAGTCCGCCTGGCGAGGCACTATCGCTTGATTGCCACGCCGGCGATCGTCATCGATGGCGGAGCCGTCATGTACGGCGTGCCTCGTCCGGCGGCACTCGCGGCCCGGGTGGACCAGGGACCCGCCACGAAGGGCGATTCATGCCGGTAGCGGCACGGCCGTCGTATACTGCCCCGCATGGCCGCGCACACGAAGCTCTGGTATCTCCAGCAGTTCCGGATGCTGGACGCGCTGACCGACCCGCAAAAACGCGCCGTCGAAAAGATGACGCGCATGTTGGAGATCAAACGCGGCCAGCGCATTTATCTGCAGGGCGACCCCAGCGATCAGATCTTCCTGCTCAAGGCCGGTATCGTGAAGATAACGACCGGTGGATCCGAGCAGGACACGATCCTGGCGTTGCTCTACCCCGGCGACATCTTCGGCGAGCTCGCCATGATCGACGAGTCTCCGCGCGATCACATCGCGGAAGCAGTGGAAGACACCGTCCTGTGCACGCTGAACCGGGACATGTTGCTGCAAATGGTGCAGCAGTCGCCGGCGCTCGGTTACCAGATCACCAAGCTCATGGGATTGCGGCTCCGGCGCCTTCGCACGCGCGTCGAGCAGCTGTTGTACAAGAGCGCTCACGCGCGAATCGCCCATACGCTGCTCGACCTCGCCGCGGACTATGGAGTGAAAGACGATCAAGGGATCCTGATTCCGATTCGCCTCAATCAGGGTGAACTCGGGAATCTCGTGGGTCTGGCCAGAGAGACCGTGAACATCGTCCTTCAAGATCTCAAGCGGCGCGGCCTTGTTGAGGCCGGCCGGCAAAGCATTCGTCTCAAGGATCCAGACCGGCTGCGCACCGTGTCGTAGCCGCCCCATGCCGCGGATCATCGTCTTCGATGTCAACGAGACGCTGCTCGATGTCAGCGCGCTCGAGCCGCACTTCGTCCGCATGTTCGGCGACGCGCGTGTTCTACGGGAATGGTTCTCGACGCTCTTGCTCTATTCGGAAGTGGCCACGCTCGCCGGCCCGTACGCCGATTTCCCGGCGATCGGCAGGGCCGCGCTGGACATGACCGCGATGAGCCGCGGCGTGCGGCTTTCGGACGAGGACCGTGGTCGCATCCTCGATGGCATGTTGACACTCCCCGCCCATCCGGAGGCGCCCGCCGGACTCCAGCGGCTGCGCGATGCCGGACTCCGGCTGGTGGCCCTCACCAACTCGAGCCCGACCGTCGTCGATGCGCAGTTGAGGAACGCCGGCCTCGCCACGTTTTTCGAACGCGCATTCTCGGTGGAATCAGTGCGCCGCTTCAAGCCGGCGCCCGAGCCTTACCGGTTCGTCGCGAAAGAGCTGGGCGTCGAGACCGGCGGCCTCCGCATGGTGGCGGCTCACGCGTGGGACATCGTCGGCGCCATGAGAGCCGGCTGTGCCGGCGCGTTCGTGGCGCGGCCGGGCAAAGTCCTATATCCGTTGGCACCACCACCGGACATCGTCGGCCCGGATCTTCGCGCGGTGGCCGATCAGATCGTCGCAGCCGAAGAGGCAAGAAGCGATCGCGCCGGACGGTGAGAAAGTTCACACTACCGACTCAGCGTGACGCGCACGACCAGATCCAGGACGACGCCCAGGTGCGGCGCCACGTGCTCGCGACCCTGCTTGCCGAGGACGAGACCGCGCGGCGATAACGTCCGGGCATCTCACAGCGACGGGCCCAGCCGCGCTGCGGCCGCGCGATCCACCATCCAGAGCAAATGTCCGCCTGACGGATGCACGGCTCGCGCCGGTAACGGAGTAGTGCGATCGGGCCTTTCGAGCGCGGCGCGCAGCACGTCCGCTTTCTCGGCGCCGCTCACCAGGAACGCGACCAGGGACGCGTGATTCAGCACCGGGAGCGAGAGCGTGATGCGATAGCTCTGGAATTTCTCGACCCACGGCGCGAGCACGAGTCGATCGGTCTGGCGCAGCGCGTCGCCGCCCGGAAACAGCGACGCCGTGTGACCGTCCGAGCCAAGACCGAGCAGCACGAGATCGAACACGGGCCACGCGGTCTCGTCGAGCGCGAACTCGTGGGCAATGTCCGCTCGTACTCAGCGGCGGCGGTGGCGGCGTCGGGGAGCTCGGCCCGGATGCGGTGAACGTGCGTCTCGGGTACCGGCACCTTCGAGAGCATCGCTTCGTGCGCGGCTCTGAAGTTGCTGTCCGGGTGAGCCGGTGGGACGTGACGCTCGTCGCCCCAGAAGAAATGAATCGCGTGCTATGGAACGGCGTGGCGATAGTCAGTCGCCAGCCGTTCGTACAGCGCGTTCGGCGTCGTCCCGCCCGCGAGCGCGACCATGAACCGTCCCCGCGCGGCGACCGCTTCCGCCGCCCGCTCCGCGAAGAGTTTGGCGGCGGCGGAGGCGAGTGCGGCAGCGTCGGCAAGCACCTCAATGCTTCGCTCGTGCGGCACGTGGTCGACGCTCACGCCCTGGACACGGCGGCCCGCGCGGCGCCGAGAAGCGTGACCGTGTCGCCCACGACGACGCGGACGGGAATGGCCTCCAACACGGGTCGGAGCCTCCCTTTTCCAAGGAAGGCCTGCATGAACGCACCGTCGATCAGCGCGGGAAGAATCTTCGGCGCGATGCCACCGGCGACGAATACTCCACCGCTTGCCAGGGCCTTGAGCGCGAGATTGCTGGCTTCGGCGCCGTACAGTGAGACGAACAGGCCGAGTGCCCGCTCGCACAGCGGCGACGTGTGCTCGAGCGCGCACTCGGCGATGACGGCTGACGGATCCTGATCGCGCATCCGGTCCGCGAGCCACGGCGGCTCGTCACCGCGTCCCGTGTCCCGAAGGAATCGGTAGATGTTGTGGAGACCGGGACCGGACAGGACGCGTTCCCAACTCACATGACCGTGCTCGGCGAGCAAGAACCGCAGGAGTGCGATCTCCACCTCGTCACGCGGCGCGAAACTCGCGTGCCCGCCCTCGGACGCAAAGGGCCGGTGTGCGCGACCGTCCCAGTACAGCCCCGCCTCGCCGAGCCCGGTGCCCGCCGCGATCACCGCGGCGTTGCCGGTGGCATCCGACCGTCCGGCATTGAGCGTGACGAACGCGCCATCGCCAACGGCGCCCACGCCGTACGCAATGGCCTCCAGGTCGTTGATCAGCCGCACCGAGCCGGTCCCGATCAGCGAATGGAAGTCTTTCGCGTCGATGACCCACGGCAGGTTCGTCGTCTTCACGACACCGTCGACAATCGGTCCGGCGATCCCGAAGCAGGCGGCGTGCACCTGATGGAGCGCTCCGGCGGCGACGAACTCCCGCACGATGTCGGTGAGGCTCCGGTAGTTGGCGCTCGGATACGTCCGCAAGTCCACGACCGCGCCTTTATCCACCCAGGCCAGCGCCGTCTTGGTGCCGCCGATGTCCCCGGCGAGAATCACGCGCCGTTCCCCATGAACTCGTCGAAGCGCGCCACCTCGACCCGGCTCCCGATGGCGAGTGGGACCCGCTGGTGGATCGAGTCGATCGGTACGTCGAGCACACGCGCGCGACCGGTCGATGCGGCGCCGCCCGCTTGCTCCACGACGAACGCCAGCGGCGCGCACTCGTAGAGCAAACGGAGCTTCCCCTCCGGATGACGCCGATCGCAGGGGTAGAGATAGACGCCGCCTTCGAGTACCGTCCGGTGCACGTCGGCGGCCAGCGCGCCGGCGTACCGAAGCGAGTACGGATGGGCGGCCTGCGCCGAGTCGGTGAGGTG
>JACPZV010000563.1 GCA_016195295.1 Acidobacteriota bacterium | reverse complement strand
CCTGAAACGGTCGGGGTCCTGTTGGGTCGTGATTGGTGACTTGTACCAAGAAAAGGATCTCGTGCTGCTGCCTAGCCGCTTCGCTTTGGAAATGAAGGCTCGTGGCTGGATCCTTCGCAATGACGTCATCTGGAGAAAAACCCGCTGCCTTCCACATCCGGTGAAGGATCGGCTTATCAACACGCACGAGCACATTTTCCACTTTGTTGTTTCGGATAATTACTACTACGACCTCGACTCGATTCGCTTGCCGCACGCGGTGTCATCGATAAACCGTGTCAAGTCCAAGATCAAGGTCAGCCACAAAGGACGTTACGGAAAAGATGAAGGCAACCGCGGGCGCACGATCGACTTCCTGGACGAAACCTCGGCGGTCCATCCGAAGGGGCGGAATCCTGGCGACGTTTTCGACGCGTGTCCGTCGAACGCGGCGGATGGCCATCTCGCAACTTATCCTGAGGAACTAATCGAGCCCCGCATCCTCTCCACGTGCCCTCCACGGGGTACCGTCTTGGACTTCTGGATGGGTTCAGGCACGACGGCACTCGTCGCTGAGAAGCTTGGCCGTCATTGGATCGGTGTAGAACTCAATCCGGACTACTGCGCAATAGCCAAGCGCAGGCTGTCGAAGCCTAGACAAGCACTGTTGCAGCCACAGGATACGTGAGCCAACGAGTCGACGTTACCAACGCTGAATCGTTTCGCACCGCGCTGGCAACCCTCAACGGCAGCACACACGGCGACACGCTCGCAATCTACCTGGCCCTCAAGAAGCATCAAGACGAGCTCCCTACCGTTGGTGATGGGCGTGAGGGTCTCGTTTCCGGCGAGTTAGAAAAACTTCTCGACCTCTTCTATACCAAACGCGATCGCCGGCTCGGCCGCGAGAGCGGCAGAGTGTGCAAGATTTTTTCTGGGAACTTCACGCAGGCGGCCTCTCACGGCCAAAACAACTGGCGAGACTTTTTTCGATATGGACTAGGGATAGGGTGCTTGGCACCGGAGGAACATTTCACATCCGAATTCCTCGCGCAGCATCGCAGCGACTGTCCCTACCTAACGCGGAACAGCGACGGCGCGCAGGCCTGTAGTCTCCATCCGCAACAAACACGGTACATTCGCACCTTGGAGCGTCCGAAGTTTTTGAAATGGGCTTTCAGCGGGAAGGCCCACGGCACCTACAGGCTAGTAAACTTGGATGATCCAGGATTGATGGAGTTCATCCGACCATTGACGGCGCCCGTGCCATTGCCCGAGCTGCTGATCGCACTCTACTTTGCGGCTCCATGGAGCAGGCGTCGAGAAGTTTCTGTCGAGGATTTCGTCGACGACTTTCATTTCGCGAGCGTCGACGAAGTAGACTTCCTCTTCACGCCTCGAGAACAAGACCCGGTGATTCATCGCCGAGTCCAAGAGACGAAGCAAGATCTCGTTAACAAACTCCAACAACCGTTCCATTTGACTGAACCAGTACTACGTACTACGACGACGACCGAACGCCTGGTCCGGCTGAGGGCCTTCAGCGAAGCCGTGCGCGAGGCGTACAACTATTCATGCGCCGTCTGCGGCCTTCAGGTCGAGTCGATAGAAGGACATTGGGAGAGCCAAGCGGCACACATCTATGATCGCGCGCTTGGTGGAGCGGACGACATTCGAAACGGTCTGGCACTCTGTCGCACGCACCACTGGGCATTCGACAACAAATTGTTCACCATCGATGAGCACTACGATTTGATCTGGCATCCTGACCAAGTTGGGACGAAGGTTTGTCGTCAGGGCACCTTGCATCTTCCTCAAGGCACCAAGACTTGGCCTGCGTTAGATGCACTCCAGAAACATCAAGAGCGCACGCTTGCGCTGTGGCACACGCCTCGAAGGAAACGCAGGCGGGGTCGTGGAAGGCTCAGTTTCCCCTAGCTCGATGACGCTGACGTTACTGCCCTGACGTCGACATCCTCGCTGCTGGACGAATGACGCCGACGTTGCCCTCGATCGCGATCTTCGTCCCGAGCGGGCTCGGACAGCGTCTGCAGGCGCCGGAGGATTCGCTGTGCGATCTCGGGCGGCGCCGTCATCGGGAGCCCTCGGCGCGAGATCGGACCGTCGTGCCTCGCCCAGATCGGAAAGATCCGAACCTCCTGCAGCTGGCCCTTGTCGAACTTGCTTAACGCGATCGCGCTCTCGTAGTTGATCGGCTCGACGACCCCGCGCGCCTCGAGTCCGCGGACGACGTTCTCGGCCTGCGTCACGTCGCCGTTGGTGGCCTCCTCTTGCTCCGGCGGGTCCAAAAGGACCGCCCTGCAAATCACGATTTCACGACGAAACGTCCGCGCGCGCGAATGACGACCGCGCCGTCGGTCAGGTCGTCGAGCGCGAGCTGCACTACGCGGCCGCCGATCGTCCCGTCCTCGTCGAAAACGCGAAAGGCGCGAAAGGCACCGTCCGGCGCGCTCACCGTGCGAGCTCCGCCTTCACCTGCTGCCTGGCGGCGCGCGCCTCCTCGACCGACCCCTCGTCCTCGATGGTGGTGATGTCCCCGGGATCGCGGTCGAGGATCACCGCTTTGAGCACGCGCCGCATGATCTTTCCGCTGCGCGTCTTGGGCAGCAGGCTCACGAAGTTCAGCTCGCCGACGACGGCAATCGGACCCAGCTCGTGGCGGATCGTGTCGAGCAGCGCCTGGCGCAGCGCCGCAGACGACGTGTGGCCGTGCTTGAGGAGCACGAAGGCGGAAATTACTTCGCCGCGCGTCTCGTCGGGCCGCCCGATGACGCCGCACTCGGCGACGGCCGGGTGCTTCAAGCACGCGCTCTCGACTTCGATCGTCCCGATGCGATGACCCGCGATCTTGATGATCTCGTCGGCGCGGCCGCCGAACCAGACGTAGCCGTCTTCGTCCAGCCAGGCCGAGTCGCCGGTGTAGTACACGTTCGGGATCTTTTCCCAGTAGTCACGGCCGTAACGGTCCGGCTCGCCCCACAGCGCCGCCGTCAGCCCGGGGAAGGGCCGCTTGAGCACCATGATGCCCTTCTCGCCCGCCGCGCACGGCGTGCCGTCGAGATTCACCACGGCGGCATCGATGCCCGGCAGCGGGATCGTCGCCGACCCGGGCTTGATCGGCAGTAGACCGATCCCGTACGGATTGCCGAACACCGGGCCGCTGGTTTCGGTCTGCCACATATGATCGATCACCGGCGTGCGTCCGCCGAGGATCGTGTTCTGTAGCCAGTCCCACGCCGGCGCGTTCAGCACTTCGCCGGCGCACACGACGCGCTCGAGGCGTGAATGATCGACCGAAAGCAGCGGCGCGTCGCCGTACCGCATCAGAGCCCGGATCGCGGTCGGCGAGGTGAAGATGCCGGTCACGCCGAACTCTTCGACGGCCACGCGCCAGTTCGCCTCGGCGTGCGGATGATCGAGCGCGCCTTCGAAGGCGATCGTGGTGCAGCCGGTCAGCAGCGGTCCGTACACCATGTAACTGTGGCCGACGATCCAGCCGATGTCCGACGTGGCCCACCACACGTCGGTCGGCTTCATGCCGAACACCCACCGGCCCATGCTGAAGACGTGCACCTGATAGCCGCCGTGCGTGTGGATCGCGAGCTTCGGCTTCGCCGTCGTGCCGGACGTCGCGAGGATGAACGCCGGCTCGTTCGCCTCGAGCGACACCCACTCGCCGTTTTGTCCGTCGGCGTGCGCGAGAAATTGTTCCCACGTTATGTCACGGTCCGCCTGACCGCCTCCGCCAAGGCTACGGCGGTCCGCCGAAGCTTCATGCGAAGGCGGAAGCCGGACACTACCGCCCTGTGCGTCGCGATCCCGATCGAGCACGATCACGCGCTCGACACTCGCGCCGCCGGCCGCGATTGCTTCGTCGACGATCGGTTTCAACGGAACATTCCTGCCTTTGCGGTACGTAACGTCCGCGGCGAAGACCAGTCGCGAGCCGCTGGCTTCGATCCGATCGGCCAGCGCCTTGGCGCCGAAGCCGGCGAACACGACCGAATGAATCGCGCCAATGCGGACGGTCGCCAGCATCAGCGCGATCGATTCGGGACAGGGCGGCATGTAGATCGTGAGGCGATCGCCTTTCCTGATCCCGAGACCGCGCAGCGCCGCCGCCAGCCGCTTCACTTCATGAAGAAGCTGCGCGTAGGTTCGCACGACGCGGTCGCCACGCTCGTTGATGTAGATGAGCGCCGCGCGACCGCCCTGCCCGGCGAGCACGTGCCGATCGACGGCGTTATAGGCGAGATTGGTCTGGGCGCCGAGGAACCATCGGAAGGTCGGCGGATTCCATTCGAAGACGCGGTCCCAGGGACGAAACCACGGCAGCTCGGCCGCGGCCCGTCCCCAGAACCCGTCCGGGTCCTTGAGCCCGTCCTCGATCCAGCGGCCGACGGTCGGGGTTATCGAACCCTGAACCATGAACCCTGAACCTTGAACCTTGAACCCTGAACCCGATCGCTAGAAGTCGATCTGCACGCCGAGCTTCATGAGTCTGCCTTGGAGAATCTGCGTCGGCCATTGCCAGCTCGCGCCGAACGTCGTGTTCAACGCGAGCACGGCGCTCGAGTTCAGCACGTTGAACAGGTCGAGCGACGCCTGGATGCGGCTCCGCTGCACCTTGAACATCTTGCCGAACCGGACGTCCACCTGCGTCATCCGATCCCCGTACACGGTCCCGGGCGCGATGAGCTGCGTGGTCGCCGTTCCCACCCCGAGCGCGCGACCGAGGTTCTGCACCTGCGCGCTGGTGACCGTGTAGCGGGCGAGGATCTGCGGGCCCGGGCGATTCTGCAGGGTCGCGCTCGCGGTCAAGCCGAACCACGGCAGCGGATAACTGGCGAACCCTTTCACGTCCGCCTGGAACGGCGGCTCGACGTGACAGTAGAGCGTGCTCGGCGTCGTGGCCGCTCCGGCAACGACCGTGCTGCCGAACGGCAGCAAGGTGCCGGCCGAGGACGCGGTGACGCCGGCGACCGGCGCGTAGCCGACAAGGGCCTGACCGGCGACCTGACAGAAGTCGGTCACTTCGTGGCCCACGCTCGCGCCGCCCTACACGAAGCCGCCGCGCGGCAGCCGCGCGTTCGCGTTGAAGTCGTAGCCGGTGTACACGTCGCTGACATCGCCGAAATTGCTCGCCGCCTGCACGACGTAAAACGGCACCGTGGTGAACGTCGAGGGATTCTGATCCATGAAGCCGCAGATCTGATTGCCACCGTTGTTCGGGAGCCGGGAATCCGACGGCGCCGTCACGCAGAACTGGCTGTAGGACGTGGCCGGCGGACGGGCCGTGTCCTGGCTCGCGAAGAAGTTGCCGAACGAATGGCGCGTGAACTGAAAGTCCAGGGCGACGCGCGGCAGCACCTGATGTTGAATGCCGGCCGACACCTCGCGATCGTTGGGCCGCACGCCGAAGCCGCCGGTAATCGACGAGTCGTACCGGGCCGCGACGTTGAGCGAGCCGAGCGGCGCATTCAGCAGCCCGCACTCGCGGTTCAGGGCGGGATTGGTGAGGTCGCAATCCGGCTTGAAGTTCCCGTTCAGATCGGTCCACTGCCGCGAGGCGCTGTTGATGGACGTGTTCACGCGGTTGTTCAGCGTCGCCATGTTCGTCGATTCGCTGGCGATGTACTTGCCGAAGTTCACCCGCGCCACCGTCTTCCCGTTCCCGGACAGGTCGTACGTGGCGCCGAGCCGCGGCGACAGATCTTTCCAGTTCGGGATATCGTCGATCGCGTCGTAATGACGCGCGGCCACGAACGGGATCGCGTCCAGATCCTGGATGGGCACCTGGGCGACGTGGTAGTCGAAGCGGAGGCCGACGTTGAGGGTCAGCCGATCGACGGTCCATCGATCTTGCGCGTAAACGCCGAGCGCGGATTTCAGGTGCTCGTTATCGATCAACGGTCGGGCGTATTCCGTGATCGTGGTCGGGATCCCGCGGTTGAATGTCCACGCCTGGGACTGGTTGGTGTCGTACCGGTAGTTCCGCGTGCCCCACATGTCCTGCATGCCCACCTTGAACGCGTGGCTGCCGGTCACGTAGTTCGCCGCGAATCGCATGTTGTACTGGTGGTTGGCGGCGGTGGTAAACACGTTCGCCGCGCCGTACGTGACGCCGAGCGATGAATCGGTCTTCGAGACCACCGCGTCGGGGCCAAGGCCGTTGACGTTGTACGGCTGGGGCGCGAAGATCCACGTCTCGTTGTAGAAGGTGAACCCGCCCTCCAGCAGCAGCCGGCTCGTCAGCGGATTCGTCCAGCTCGACTGGAGCAGGTACTCGGGATCGTGCGTGAAATATATGCCCGCTTCGGGCGAGGTCGTCGCGCCGCAATTATTGCAGTCCACCAGCCGCTGGTTGAAGTGCCCGTAGAACGTGATCTTGTTTTTCTGCGACGCCTGCCACGTCAGGTTGACTGTCTCGCCCCGCGACCATGTGTCGCCGGTCACCGCCTGATTGCTCAGGTCCTGTGAGTTGGGCACGAGCGTCGTCGGATGGAACGCGTCGCCGTAAGCACACCCGGCCACTGTGGCGCAGTATTGAGGCGCCCCGGGGCGCAGGTTGGTGAACATCCCGGCGGCGTAGCTCTGCGCGCCGTTGTAGCGAATGCCGCCGAGGAACCACAGTTTGTCCTGAACGATCGGGCCGCCGATGACCGGGTTGAAATCCCAGAGTTTCTTCACGCGGTTGACGGCCTTCAGCCCTTTGTCGACGAGGTCCTGCGAGAGGTTGTCGCCCTGCATCCCAGAGTTCGCGAAGTTCGAGAAGAAGTACCCGCGATACGTGTTGCCGCCTTCCTTCGGGATGATGTTCGTCAGCACGCCGCTCGAGCGCTGCTCGGCGGCGAGGCCGCTGGTGGTCACGGCCATTTCCTGCACCGTGCCGGTGTTCACGACGAGCGTCGTGTTGTACCCGCCGCCGGTATTGTTCATGTTGTTGAACGGCATGCCGTTGATGACCAGCGGCATCTGATCGGACCGGCTGCCGTGCACCGACAGCGTCTGATACCGGTCGCCGCCGGTGCCCCCGACGTCCTGACTGCCGAGCGCGATCGACACGCCCGGCACCAGCACGCTGAGGTTCTGGAAGCTGCGGCCCGTCGGCAGGTTGTCGATGACGTCGTGGGTCAGCGACTTGCGCTGGCTGACGCTGTGCGTGTCGATGAGCGGGCTCTCACCGCTGACCGTCACGGTTTCTTCGACCGCGCCGACGCGCATGTCCGCGTTGACGGTCGCCGTGAAGTCCGACGTCAGGATGATGCCTTCCCGCTTGAAGGCATTGAACCCGGTTAGCGTGAACGTGACCGTGTACGTGCCGGGCGACAGATCGACGATCTTGTACTGGCCCTGGCCGTCGGTGACCACGCTTCGGACTTTTTCGATGAGCGCGGGGCTCGACGCTTCCACGGTGACGCCGGGCAGCACGGCGCCCGTCGAGTCTTTCGCCACGCCCGCGATGCTGCCGGTTTGCGCGTGCACCGTCGGCGCAAGCGACAGCACGGCCAGGGCGACGACACAGACGACTCCGGCTCGTCTTCCTACCATCACGGCCTCCTGTGCAGGATCGATTGTCTTCATTCGCACGAACGGGTCGGACGATAACAAATGCAACCTTGCTCGGCAAGGGCCGAGCGCCCCATAACGGCAGTCGGCGGCGGTCTAGGCCCGGTGATCCGAGAAATTGAAGACGTGCCGAGGTTCTTGCGCAACCTGTCACAGTCTTCTCATCCATTCGTCCAAATCGCAGGCGATGACCCGAAGGAATACCGGGAGTCGTGG
>JACPZV010000567.1 GCA_016195295.1 Acidobacteriota bacterium | reverse complement strand
CGACGATTCACGACCGATTTCAGCATCAGCGGCACGGCATCAACCGCTATTGCAACATCCTTTGGATGCGGACGGCGTCTGGGACGATGAGCACGTATAGAAGCGTGCCGGTGACGAGCAGCCCGACGACGACCATCAGGATCAGCGAGACCCGCTCGTATCGGAGGTGCATGAAATTCGAGGCAATGAGCGAGGCCTTTGCCAACATGGCGACGAGCATGGCGATCACGAACGCCAGCCGCGGGATCGACACGCCGTCCAGCCACACCATCACGAGCGTAAACGTTAGCAGGACCGACCAAGTGATCCAGTAAACCTTCGTGCTGGTCGCACCCTTTTGCGCCATCGGCTTTCTCCTCGCGCGGCTACAGCAGATAAAACAGCGTGAAGATGAATACCCAGACCAGATCGACGAAGTGCCAGTAGAGGCCGGCGATCTCGACGCCTTCGGGCGTCGCCAGCCGTTTCGCCGATCGAACGGCCACCACGAGCAGGGTCAGCACGCCGATGAGGACGTGCGTGCCGTGGAATCCGGTCAGCAGGAAGAAGAAGCTGCCGAACGCCGGAACGCCCCACGGATTGTGATCGAGGCGCGCGCCTGCCTCGATGAGGTGCGTCCACTCGTACGCCTGCATGCTGAGGAACATGATCCCGCCGAGGGCGGTGAGCAGGACGAAGCGCAACACCGTCGGCCGGCGTCCCGCTTGAGCCGCCTGGACCGCGCTTGCCATCGTCGCGCTGCTCGAGATGAGGACGAACGTCATGGCCGCGATGTACGGCAGGCTGAAGACCGACGATTGCTCGGGCCAGTTCGCCGCAAGCACCCGAGCGTATCCGTAGCTGGCGAGAAACCCGGCGAAGAGCAGGCCGTCGGTGACGATGAACACCCACATCATCACCTTGCGCCAGCCCGCCTCGAACGGGCACACTCCGCCGCCCCAACGATCGACCACCTGCGCCGCGGCTTGAGCCATCACTGTGCCTCGCCAACCTCCGCCGCCGTGTAGCGGATCAATAGATCGACAGCAAGACGAACAGGTATATCCACACCCCACCGAGGAAATGCCAGAAGGTCCGGCAAATGCCCACGAGGCCCGTCCATTGCCGCAAATCGCGCCGGCCGGCGCCGGTCCACGTCCTCACCGCGCCCCAGGCGAGCACCGCGAGCGCCGCGATGACGTGGAGACCATGGACGGCGGTGAGCATGTAGAAGAACGAGCTGTGCGGGCTCGCCGGCGCATAAAGGCCCACGGCCATGAGCTGTCGCCACGCCAGAACCTGTCCGCCGAGGAACGCGAATCCGAGCGCGATCGCGGCGGCGAATGCGACGCTCGCCGCGCGCCATCTGCTGCCGGTACCGCTCCATCGCGCCACCTCCAGCGCCAAGCTGCTCGCCGCCAGAACGAGCGTGTTGAGCCAGAGGACGGACGGCAGCGCGATCGGCCGCCAGTCGGTGCCGCTCCGCCTCACGATGTAGGCGCTCGTGAAGGCCGCGAAGAGCATCGTGACGGTGGCGAGGAATATCCACAGACCGAGTCGGACCACGTCCTCGTGGCGGTCGATCTCGTCGTCCGCCCTTCCGACGCGCGCAGTATCGAATGCGATGACGTTGTCCATCAGGCACCTCAAGCCGTGACCGGCACGCGCTCCGGCGGCACCGACTGCGCCGCGAAATCGCCCTCAACATCGTCGACACCGTACTCGTACGACCAGCGGTGGACGTCTGGCAGGGCCGCGCCGAAGTTGCCGTGCGGCGGCGGCGACGCCACCGTCCATTCGAGCGTCGTGGCCTGCCAGGGGTTCGCCGCGGCGACGCGTCCCTTCAGCAGACTCCACACGAAGTTCGCGAGGAACACGAGCTGGCCCGCGACGAGCACCATGGCGAGGAGGCTGATGACGACGTTCTGCCCCTGCGTGCGCTTCAGGAAATCGTAGCTGGTAAACGCGTAATAGCGCCGCAGCATCCCCTGCAGCCCGAGGAAGTGCTGCATGAAGAAGAGTGTGAAAAAGGGGACGAAGGTGAACCAGAAGTGGACCTTCCCCAATCGCTCGCTCATCATCCGGCCGAACATCTTGGGAAACCAGAAGTAGATCGCCCCGAACGTGCCGAGCATCGTGACGCCGCCGATCATCAAGTGGAAATGGCCGACGACAAAGTAGGTGTCGTGAAGCTGCATGTTGGCGGTCGCGTTGCCGAGGAACAGGCCGCCGAATCCGCCGCTGCCGAACAGCGCGATGACGCCAAGGGCGAAGAGCATCGGTGTTCGCAACAGCAGCCGGCCCCCCGACAGGCTCGCCAGCATGTTCACGCCGAAGATGGTCATCGGGACGGTGATCGTCAAGGTGACGAGCGAGAAGTACTCCCCCGAGAAGGGGCTCATGCCGCTGACGAACATGTGATGGCCCCAGACGATCATGCTCAGCACGCCGACGGCGATCAGGCACCACACCTGGATGCGATAGCCGAAGATCGGCTTGCGGGTGAAGGTCGGCAGGATGTCACACGCAACGCCGAGAGCCGGCAGGATCAGCACGTAGACCTCGGGATGCCCGAGAAACCAGAACAGGTGCTGCCAGAGGAGCGGCGATCCGCCCTGGTTCGGCAGCAGCCTGTTGGCGACGACAAGGCCGGACGGCAGAAAGAAGCTCGTGCCGAGGTGGCGATCGAGCAGCAGCATCACCGCGGCCGCCGTGAGTGCCGGGAAGGCGAGCAAGCCGAGAATGGAGGAGATGAAGTAGGACCACACCGTGAGCGACATGCGCCACATCGACATCCCCGGCGCGCGCAAACTGAACACCGTCGCGACGAAATTGAGGCTGCTCATCGTGAACGACACGATGAAGAGCGCCATGCTGAGCAGCCAGACCGTCTGCCCGAGCTGCGAACCAGGCACCGCGGACCACACCGCGCTGAGCGGCGGGTACGCCGTCCACCCTGCCGCCGCCGCGCCGCCCTCCACGAAGAACGATGCGAGCATCACCAGCGCGGAGAGGAGCGCGATCCAGTAGGAGAGCATGTTGAGGAACGGGAACGCCATGTCGCGCGCCCCGATCTGCAGCGGCACGAGAAAATTACCGAAGCCGCTGACGAGCACGTACGAGATGAAGAAGAACACCATGATCGTGCCGTGCATCGTCACGACGGCGAGGTAGAACTCGGGCGTCATCACGCCGCCCGGCATCCCTTTTGGCAGCAGGAGCGCGAGCCACTGCCACTGGTGCGTCGGCCAGCCGAGCTGCAGGCGGATGAGCGTGGCCAGCAGGGCGCCGGCGATCGCCATCACAAGGCCCGTCAGCATGTACTGAATGCCGATGATCTTGTGATCCGTGCTGAAGATGTACCGACGCACAAAGCCAAGGTGCGGTTCCGCGGCATCGTGCGGCGGCGTCTCGACGACCTGGGACGCGGGCGTGGTCATGACTGGTGCTTCTCCTAGTTGGCCGTGGCGGCCTGCTTGCGTAGCCACTCGTCAAATTGGGGTGGCGAGACGACGTTGAAGAAGCCGCGCATGCGGTAGTGGGCGAGGCCGCACAGTTGGGCGCAGGCGAGCTCGAACTCGCCTTCGCGCGTCGGGACGAACACGACCTCCGGCGTCATGCCCGGGACCGCGTCCTGCTTCACGCGGAAGTTCGGAAGAAAGAAGCTGTGGATCACGTCTTTCGAGCGGAGCTGCACCCGCACGGTTCGTCCCACCGGAACGGTGATCTCGTTGGTGGTGATTACGTCGTCGGCACCCGCCGGATCGCTGCGATCGCGGCCGAGCGGGTTCAGCGCATCGTCCATCAGGCGCGGGTCGGTGCGACCGAACTTGCCGTCAGGGCCAGGGTAGCGGACGTTCCACGCAAACTGCTGCGCGGTGACCTCGATCGTCACGGCGTCGGAGGGTGGCGTCGCGCCGAAGTACTCGGTCCACACCGGCATGCCAATCGCTATCACGCCGCCTTCGGCGATCAGCAACATGCCGAGGCCAAGGGCGATCGAGAGCACCAGCTCGGTTTTGTGGCTCGCCATCCGCAGGCCGATCTGGCGGCGGCCGCCGCCGCGCCAGATGAAATAGCCGAGCACGAGGTGCCCGGCGAGAAACAGCGCACCGACGGTGACAAGCAGGTAGTGCAACATCGCGTCGATGCCGGCGCCGTGCCGCGAGGCGAGCTCGGGCATCCAGCTTCGCGCGCCGTACGCCACGCCGCCAACGCCCGCGGTTACGAAGAGGAGCGCGACGAGCGCGGCTTCGAACGCTGGGCTTCTTCGCGCGTTCGGTTCGGGTTTATTCATTGGACGCGTTTCCGGGATCGATCGAGGGACGCGGTTCCACGTCAGGCATCGCGATGTCTCACATCTGCTTGATCCGGAATTCCGGCGTTTGGCGGCGACACAAGCAATTGAAATGCCTGGCGAAAGACCTCTGGATTCGGCGTGAATGCCTGTCCGCTGACGAGAAGTCGGCACCAGATGCGGCGATGAAGAAATCGGTCTTTTGCGGTCCGATTCGGTTGGAAAAGTTCGCCATCACCTCGAAAATTCCGCGGCCAGCGCTCGTGGATTCAGACGATTCGGCGCAAATCCATCCGGGCATACCCCTTGCGTACGCGCTACCGACCCAACGCGTCATCAAGCGAAAGGAGCGACCGATGCGAATTGTCACGATGCCATGCGCCGTCGCGCTGACCGCCATGCTCGTTCTGCCTGGCGCCGCGACGGCGGCCGACACGCCGACGCCCACCCCGACTTTCACCAAGGACATCGCGCCAATCTTCCAGGACAAATGCGAGGCGTGCCACCGGACGAACCAGATGGCGCCCATGTCGCTCGTGACCTACGAAGAAGTCCGTCCGTGGGCGAAATCAATTGCGGCCCGCATCGGCTCGCGCCAGATGCCGCCCTGGCACATCGACCGGACGATTGGCATTCAGAAATTCAAGAACGACCGGTCGCTGAGCGACGCCCAAGTCGACACGATCGTCCGCTGGGTCAGCGCTGGCGCGCCCAAGGGCGATCCGAAAGACATGCCGGCCCCGAAGAAGTGGAATGACGAAAGCAACGCGTGGACGGAACAGGCGAAGCTCGGTCCCCCGGATCTCGTGATCAAATCGACGCCGTACACCATGCCGGCCATCGCCCAGGATGCGTGGTGGAAGCCGAGCATCCCGACCGGGCTGACCGAGCCGCGGTGGGTGCGTGCGATTGAGATCCGACCCTCGACGGTGCAGGGCCGCAAGATCACCCACCACGCCCTCGCACGGCTGCAGCAGCCGGAAAACATGCCCAGCGAGCTCTTCACCAACGACCCCGATGTGGCCGGCGACGGTCTCTTCATGGAATGGGCCGTCGGCAAGAACGCCGACGAGATGCGTCCGGACTCGGGCCGCTTGATGCTGCCCGGCTCGAAAATCACCTGGGACATCCACTACCACGCCGTCGGCGAAGAGATCACCGACACGGTGGAGCTCGGCATCTGGTTCTATCCGAAAGGCCAGGAGCCGAAGCACCGCGAAGTGCTCGCCCTTTTCAATACGTTCTCCGGCAGCAATCGCCTACTGGACATTCCGCCGAACCAGGTGACCACGACCGAGAGCTTCGTCGTGCTGCGGCAGAACGCCCGCATCGAGAACTTCCAGGCCCACCTGCACCTGCGCGGCAAGGGCATGTCGATGGAAGCGATCTACGCGGACGGCCGCCGCGAGATGCTGAGCCAGATCAGCGACTTCAATTTCAACTGGCACAACATCTACGTCTACGACGACGATGTGGCGCCGCTGCTGGCGACGGGCACTATCCTCCACTTCGTCACCTGGTACGACAACACGTCGAACAACAAGGCCAATCCCGATCCGAATCAGTGGGTCGGCTGGGGCGATCGCACGGTGGACGAGATGGGTCACGCCTGGCTCAACATCACCTACTACTCCGACGAAGAGTTCAAAGCGGAAACGGTGAAACGCGCCGCGGCCGTCAAAGTGTCGACAGCCAACAACGAACGGTAAGGGCGGCGAAGGAGTACTCGGATGAGAATCACGCGATCGACCGTGACCGGTTTGATCATGCTCTTCGCCGTCTCCGCCAGCGTCTTCGTGCGGGCGGGCCAACAGGCCGTCGGGCAGGCGCCGACGCCGTTCCCGCTGTCACCGACAATTCGCGCCACCGGGCAGGGCGTGACGGGCGCGTTCGAAGGCTGGTACTACAACAAGGATGGCAGCGTCAGCGTGCTCGTCGGGTACTTCAATCGCAACACGAAACAGGAACTCGACATCCCGATCGGGTCGAACAATCGCATCGAGCCCGGCGGTCCCGATCAGGGTCAGCCCACGCACTTCCTGACCGGCCGTCAGTACGGCGTATTCGCGATCAAGGTGCCGAAGGACTTCGGCACGAAGCAGCTCACGTGGACGCTCGTCGCCAACGGGCAAACCAACGTGATTCCGCTCCATCTGAAGGCCGATTGGGTCGTCGAACCGTATCTGGACGCCGGATCGCAGAACACGCCGCCGGTGCTGAGATTCCAGCCGAACGGACCGACGGTCACCGGTCCGCCCGTGGGCATCGCCGCCAGCTACAGCACGACCGTGCCCGACCCGGTGACGCTGACGACGTGGGTGACCGACGAGGCGGCGAAGGTCTACGTCGAGGAACGACCTCAGGGTCGCGGACGAGGATCGGCCGCACGCGGATCGTCGGGCGCGCCGATTCCCACTCCCCCGCCGTTGTCGATCACGTGGAGCCTGTTGCGCGGTCCAGGCATCGTGAAGTTCGAGAACGCCAAGCCGGCGATCGACAAAGCCGACGGCGGCACGGCGACAACGACGGCGACATTCAGCGCACCGGGCGAGTACGTCCTGCGCGTGCAGGCCAACGATCAATCCGGCGAGGGCGGCGGCGGCTTCCAGTGCTGCTGGACGAACGCGCACGTCAGCGTCACGGTCAAACCAACTGGAGCAGCCACTCGATAGGGAGATCCCGACATCCTCACCATCGTCGCGGTGCTGGGTCGGATCGACCGCGTTTCATAGCCCGGACGTAAGGGCCGACCACCGTCACGGCCCACGGCGGTTCTGCGCCGTGCTGACGGCGAGGCGATCCAGCGACTGGGCGCTGAGCACGGCGGCGAGCGCCGCCTGCGCGCGCACCCACACGTCGCGCGCGTTGCACAAGGCGCTGCGGTCGCATCCCGACCCGCCAGGCAAACACTCGTTCAGGCGCAATGGCCCGTCGAGGGCCGACACGATGTCGAGCATCGAGATGCTCTCCGCCGGACGCGCCAGCTCGAATCCCCCTTCGAACCCACGGTGCGACACGACGAGGCGCGCGCCCGCGAGGCGCTGGAGAATCTTGCCCGTGAACGCCACCGACGCGTTGCTGTCGCGCGCGAGGTCGGCCACCGTCATCCGGGTTCCGGGCGGGAGGGCGGCGAGCCGTGTCATGAGCCGGACGCCGTAATCCGCCGTGCGAGTGATCTGCATGAAACGCTCCTTTCAACCGGCGCGCATCCGCCGACCGAAGATCGGCCGGGCCGCGATCCGCGCGAGACGCCGGTACGCTTCGTACACGTAGAACCCCGCCGTCCGCTTCGCGAGCAGCGCCGCATCGTCCGGGTTCACGACGAGACTTACTTCGATGTTGGGCGCCACGCCAATCGGCAACCAGTGGCGCCGGCACGCGTCGTACATGTGCCGCATCACCGTGCGAATCTCCTCGTACGACGGCGTCGGCCACGATTCCATGTCGGCACCAACGGTCGGTCGGAAGACGCAGACCGTGGGAAACGCGCCGAGCGCGACGATGCGGTCGATGGCTTCGAGCGTCCGCGCCATCGGCTCAATCCCGGCGATGATTTCGCCGGCGACGGCTCCATGGGGCAGCAGCCGCGCGCAGTGCGCCATGGCGTCGAAATACAAGCTCTGTCCGTGAACCCGCGCCTTTCCCGGACACACCCGCGCGAACCAATCGGGGTCGAGCAGCTCGAGACAGAACGAGAAGTGATCAACCCCGAGCGCCACCAACTCGTCGTACTTCGTGAAATCGCGTTCGGGCGCAAGCTGAACGCCGACGAGCAGACCGACGGACTCCTTGATGGCTTTCACGTACGGCTTGATGAACTCGAGTCCGTGCGTCCCCTGAAAACCGCCGTTCAGATGGACGAAGGTGACGTCTGACTCCTGCTTGGCGGCCCAGCACGTCTCGACGACGTCGGAGATCGTCTTCGTGGCGGCTTCCGCCGCGCCGACGTTCTGGCCCGTCGTGCAGAACTTGCAGTTCAGGCGTGGGTCCGCATTCCAGAACGCGCAAACCGGATTGACGTAGATCGCGAGATAGGTCCCCTGAAGCACGCCGATGCGATGCATCGGGACATCGCGCGAGGTTTGCCGCGAATACCACGCGGGAGCGGCGGGCAACCGCACGGGATAACGCGTCGTGTCTCTGTCGTCGACAATCGCGTACCCCTCTTGCGGCCCGCCCGCCAGTCGGTACGGCGAGCTCCGCGCGAACCGTTCGACGACCGGCACGTTCACCCAGATTTCACGTTTGAGCATCGAGCGCGAGGGGACGGCAATCTCCAGCCCGGAGCCAAGCCCGGCGCGCGTGCGCGACACGCTCCGCGCACCGGCCAGCGAGACGTCGTCGGGCAGTCGCATACCCCGACAGAACAGATCGATCTCGAGCTCGCAGGCGTTGAGGGGCATCTGGATTAATTCCCTCCGCAAGGTCGATGCCGCGCGTGATTCCGCCTACTTGCCTGAGATTCGCAGGTCGTCTGCCGGATTTCCGGCAACCGGACGGCGCGTCCTCGGTTTCGCGCCCGTTTTTCGATAGCACGCTGGTTGCAGCTCTGGTTGCAGCGAAAGTGGTCAACGGAGGGATCGAATGTCCGGGAGGTGGATCACCGTCGACGGCAACGACGCGTGCGCCGACGTCGCCTATCGACTGAGCGACGTCATCGCGATCTACCCGATCACGCCCTCGTCCGGGATGGCCGAAGCGGCGGACGCCTGGTCAGCAGCCAAGCGGCCGAACCTGTGGGGCGCGATTCCATCCGTTGTGGAGATGCAGAGCGAAGGCGGCGCGGCCGGCGCCGTCCACGGAGCGCTGCAGGGCGGCGGGCTGGCGACGACGTTCACGGCGAGCCAGGGCCTCCTCTTGATGATTCCGAACATGTTCAAGATCGCGGGCGAACTGACGCCGGCGGTCTTCCATGTGTCCGCGCGCACGGTCGCGACCCACGCGCTCTCCATCTTCGGCGATCACAGCGACGTCATGGCCGTCCGCTCGACCGGCTTCGCCCTGCTCTCTTCCTCGTCTGTGCAGCAAGCTCAGGATCTCGCCGTCATCGCGCACGCCGCGACGCTTGAATCGCGCGTGCCCTTCCTGCACTTCTTCGACGGCTTCCGCACCTCGCACGAGCTTCAGAAGATTGCGGCTGTCGACGACGATGTGGTGCGCGCGATGGTGGACGACTCACTCATCGTGGCTCATCGCGCGCGGGGCTTGACGCCAGACCGACCGGTCGTACGAGGTACCGCGCAAAACCCTGACGTCTTCTTCCAGAATCGCGAAGCGGTCAATCGTTTCTATCTGAACACGCCGACGGCGGTCCAGCAGGCGATGGATCGCTTCGCGCGACTCACCGGCCGCACGCACAGGCTATTCGAGTATCACGGAGCGCCTGACGCCGAGCGCGTCATCGTGATCATGGGGTCGGGCGCGGAGACCGTGCGGGCCACGGTGGACGCCCTTGGCGCGACGGCGAAGGTCGGCGTGATCACCGTGAAATTGTTTCGGCCGTTCAGCGTCGCCGACTTCGTCGCCGCTCTGCCAACGACTGTCCGTGCAATTGCGGTTCTCGATCGAACCAAGGAACCGGGCGCCATCGGTGAACCGCTGTACCAGGATGTCGTGACGGCGGTGTTTGAAAAGATATCCACCACGGAGGGCACAGAGGACACGGAGGAAGAAACTTTAGAGGTCAAGACTGGGCAGCCAGACACTGGTACCCCTCTCCGTGTCCCCCGTGTCCTCCGTGGTAAACATTTTCCAACGATCATCGGCGGACGCTACGGCCTCGGCTCGAAAGAATTCTCGCCCGCGATGGCCAAGGCCGTGTTCGACGAGCTCGTCAAGCCAAACCCACAACGCCAATTCACGATCGGCATCGTTGACGATGTGACGGGGCTGTCGTTGAAGGTGGACGAGAGCTTCAGCGTCGAGCCGGCAGGATCGGTGCGTGCGGTGTTCTTCGGGCTCGGGGCGGACGGCACGGTCGGCGCGAACAAGAACTCGATCAAGATCATCGGCGAAGAGACGGACAACTGGGCGCAAGGCTACTTCGTCTACGACTCGAAGAAAGCCGGCGCGGTGACGATCTCGCACTTGCGCTTCGGGCCCGAGCGGATCGAGGCGCCGTATCTCGTCTCTCGCGCCTCCTTCGTCGCGTGCCATCAGTACAGCTTCCTGGATCGCTACGACGTTTTGCAGTACGCCGAGCCCGGCGGTGTGTTCCTGCTGAACGCGCCGTACGGACCCGACGAAATCTGGGACGAGCTGCCGTTCGAGATTCAGCGGCAGATCGTCGACAAGCACCTGCGCTTCTACGCGATCGACGCGTATGCCGTCGCGAAGGCCGCCGAATTGGGGTCGCGCATCAACACGATCATGCAGACGTGCTTCTTCGCGATCTCCGGCGTGCTCCCGCCCGGCGAAGCGATCGCGCACATCAAGCAGGCGATCGAAAGGACTTATGCCAAGCGCGGCGACGCCGTCGTACGGCGCAACTTCGAGGCGGTCGATGCGGCGCTCGCCCATCTCCACGAGGTGGCCGTGCCAGCGTCGCCGACCGCCGCCCGGCACGTGCCGGCGGTCATTCCAGACACCGCGCCCGATTTCGTGAAGCGCGTCACGGCCGTCATGCTCGCGAACCACGGCGACCGATTGCCGGTCAGCGCGTTTCCCGTCGACGGCACGTGGCCGACCGGCACCGCGAAGTGGGAGAAGCGGAACATCGCGTCCGAGATCCCGGTGTGGGACGAGCAGCTCTGCATCCAATGCAACAAGTGCGCGCTCGTCTGCCCGCACGCGGCCATTCGCGTGAAGGTCTATCCTTCCGACGTCCTGTCCGCCGCGCCGTCCACGTTCAAGCACGTGGCGTTCAAGAGTCACGAACTGCCCGGCGAATACACCGTCCAGGTGGCGCCCGAAGACTGCACCGGCTGCTCGCTGTGCGTGATGATGTGTCCGGCGAAAGACAAAACCAATCCGGAGCACAGAGCCATCGACATGATGCCGCAGGCGCCGCTGCGCGACGCCGAGCGTGAGAACTATCGATTCTTCCTGGACCTTCCGGAAGCCGATCGCGCGCGGATCAAGCCGGACGTCAAGAGCACGCAGTTCCTCGAGCCCCTGTTCGAGTACTCGGGCGCGTGCGCCGGCTGCGGCGAGACGCCGTACCTCAAGCTGATGACGCAGCTCTTTGGCGATCGCGCCGTCGTCGCCAACGCCACCGGCTGCTCGTCGATCTACGGCGGGAATCTGCCGACCACGCCTTACACGACCAACCATGAGGGACGCGGTCCCGCGTGGGCGAACTCGCTCTTCGAGGACAACGCGGAGTTCGGGTACGGTCTGCGGTTGTCGATCGATCAGCATGAGGCGCGCGCGAAGGCGCTCGTCGAGCGGCTGTCGTCCGTGCTGCCGTCAGATCTCGTGAACGCGATTCTTCACGCGGATCAGAGTTCAGAAGCCGGCATCAACGCCCAGCGCGAGCGCATCGTCGAACTGCGGCGGCGGCTGAATGGAGCGTGGCCTTCTCCCGCCTCCGCTGACGCTACGGCGAGGCTCGCCGAAGCGCAGGAGGCGCGAACCCGTGAGCTTGATACATTCGCTGATTATCTCGTCAAGAAGTCGGTGTGGATCGTCGGCGGCGACGGTTGGGCGTACGATATCGGCTACGGCGGACTCGATCACGTGTTGGCGAGCGGCGCGAACGTCAACGTGCTCGTGCTCGACACCGAGGTGTACTCGAACACCGGCGGGCAGCAGTCGAAGGCCACGCCGATGGGCGCGACCGCGAAGTTCGCCTCCGCCGGGAAGCGCGCGGGCAAAAAGGACCTCGGCCTCATGGCGATGGCGTACGGCAACGTCTACGTCGCGCAAGTTGCGTTCGGGGCGAAAGACGCTCAAACGGTGAAGGCATTCCTCGAAGCGGAGTCGTACGCCGGGCCGTCCTTGATCATCGCGTACGGTCACTGCATCGCGCACGGCTACGACATGGCCTTCGGCATCGAGCATCAGCGGCTCGCCGCCGAGAGTGGCTACTGGCCGCTCTATCGATTCGATCCGCGCCGGGAGGCGAAGGGAGAGCCGCTCCTTGTGCTTGACTCGCCGGCGCCGAAATCCGACGTCGCCGACCTGATGGCGGTTGAATCGCGATTCCAGGCGACGGCGCAGCACGATCAAGAACAGTACGCGGCGCTGATTGACCGCGCACGACGCCAGATCGCCAAGCGCCTCGCCTTGTATCACGAGCTCGCGACCGGGTGCGGTGATGGATCTGTCGGATCTTGACGAATGGAGGTGCAATCATGATTACGCTCAAACGCATTCTCGTCGCGACGGACTTCGGCGAAGCGGCCGAGGCGGCGCTCGCCTACGGCCGCGAGCTGGCGCGAAGCTTCGGCGCGAAACTGGATGTCTTGCATGTCGTTGAAAACGTGTTCGCCCGCACGATGGGCAGCGAAAGCTACATCGCCGCGTATCCCGAGATTCAGCGCGACATCGAAGACGCGGCACGCACACAGCTCGACGCGCTCCTCGGCGACGAGGATCGCGCACTGCTCGGAGCCCAGGCGGTGATTCGCACGTCCAACTCGCCGGCGCTCGAGATCGTGACGTACGCCCGCGACGCCAACGTCGATCTCATCGTCATGGGCACGCACGGCCGCGGCGCGATGGCGCACCTCCTGATGGGCAGCGTCGCCGAACGTGTCGTCCGCACGGCGCCGTGTCCGGTGCTGACGGTGAGACATCCCGAGCACGAGTTCGTGCTGCCCGACGCACTCGTCGCGGCGGCAAAAGCCTGACGTGCGGCCGATCACGCCGTCGCTTCCGGCCTCGGACGACCCCGCCCTGCGCAGCGTACTGCGCGACGGATCGGTGGTGACGCTGAAAATTGCCGAGCCGGCGGACCACGACGCGGTCCGGCGCTTCTTCCACGATCTCTCGGCCGAGTCGCGGCGCCGGCGGTTCTTTGGCATTGCGGAACCGCCTGATGCGCTCATCACGCGCTGGTGCGATTCCAGCGATCCTACGCGAGCGCTGACGCTCCTGGCGATGCGGCTCGTCGACGAAGCGCTGCGGCCGATCGCCATCGGGTCCTACATCGCCGTCGGCGGCGCCTCGGCGGAAGTCGCCTTCGCCGTCGACGATCGGTTTCAGGGCAAGGGTCTCGGCACGATTCTGTTGGAACACCTTGCGACGATCGCCGCGGCGAACGGCTTCCGCCGCTTCGAGGCCACGACGCTGCCCGAAAACGCGGCGATGCTCGATGTCTTTCACGAATCGGGTTTTGAAATTCGATCGAAATCCGACAGTGGCACGATTGCCGTGCAGCTTTCGCTGAGCCTGCGGAACGAGACGATTGCTTCCGCCGAAAGGCGGATGGCGCTTGCCACCGCCGCGTCGCTCCGGCCCTTGCTCGAGCCCGCCGCCGTTGCCGTCGTCGGCGCGTCGCGCGATCGATCGAGCATCGGAAGGCGCGTGCTGCACGCGCTGGTCACGGGCGGCTTCCGCGGCGGGATCTACCCGGTCAATCCGAGCGCCTCGGAGCTCGAAGGACTTCGCTGCTACGCGTCGGTCGCCGACGCACCGAGCGGAATCGACCTCGCGGTGATCGTCGTTCCGCGGGCCACTGTGTTGGAGGTCGTCGATCAATGCGCGGCGGCCGGCGTCAAATCACTCGTCGTGATCACGGCGGGGTTCGCCGAAGCCGGAGACGACGGTCGCGCGCTTCAGGCCGAGCTCGTCGACAGAGTTCGCGCGTACGGCATCCGTATGATCGGGCCGAACTGCATGGGCGTGCTGAACGCGAACGCCGGCGTGAAGTTGAACGCGTCGTTCTCGCCCATCGTGCCGCCGAGCGGCCGGGTCGCGCTCTCTTCCCAGAGCGGCGCGCTCGGCATGGCGATTCTGGAGCTCGCGACGGAGCGCCGCGTCGGGCTCTCCACGTTCGTAAGCGTGGGCAATAAGGCGGACGTGTCGGGCAACGATTTGTTGCAGTACTGGGAGGCCGATCCCCACACCGCCGTCATCCTGCTGTACCTCGAATCGTTCGGCAATCCACGTCGCTTCGCGCGGCTCGCACGGCGAATCGGGCGAAAGAAGCCGATCGTGTGCGTCAAGGCCGGGCGCACTCGCGCCGGTTCGCGCGCGGCCGGCAGCCACACCGCCGCGCTCGCGGCGAGCGATGCGGCCGTGGACGCGCTGTTTCATCAGTCCGGCGTCATTCGCGCCGACACGATCGACGACATGTTTGACGTCGCCGCGTGCCTCGAGGCGCAGCCGCTGCCACGAGCAAAGCGCGTGGCGATCGTGACCAACGCCGGCGGCCCTGGCATTCTCGCCGTCGACGCGTGCGAAGCGGCGGGCCTCAACGTCCCCGCGTTCTCGCCCGACACGCGAACACGGCTCGCCGAGTTTTTGCCGCCGGAAGCCAGCAGTGGAAATCCCGTCGACATGGTCGCCTCGGCGGGTCCCGGCGAGTATCGCCGCGCCATTGAAGTCGCGCTCACGTCGGACGACGCCGACGCGCTCATCGTGATTTATACGCCCGTCGACACGAGCCGCACGGAGCCGACGCTGCAAGCCATTCGCGACGGAATCGCCGCGGGTCGACACGCGGGTGCCACGGGCAAACCGATCGTTGCGTGCCTGATGGCCGGACCAGGTCGTCCACAGCCGCTCGAGATCGCCGGCGAATGCGTGCCGGCGTACGCGTTTCCCGAAAACGCCGCGCGGGCGCTGGCGAAGATCGCGGCGTACGCCGACTGGCGCGCGCAGACGCCGGGACTGCTGTGGAGCTTCGAAGACATCCGTGCCGACGACGCACGCGCGGTCTGCCAACGGGCGCAGACGGCGAAGGACGAAGGATGGTTGACGGCCGATGACACGCGCGCGGTCCTTGGGGCGTTCGGGCTCCCGATGGCGGCGGGAACGATCGCCCGCTCGCCAGACGAGGCGGCCGCGCTCGCTCAAGTGATCGGATTCCCGGTCGCCGCGAAGCTCGCGGCGCGCCGGATTCCCCACAAGACCGACGTCGGCGGCGTCCGCCTGAATCTGACGAGCGATACCTCGGTGCGGCGCGCGTTCACCGACATCATGACGCTCGGACGCAAACTCCCCACCGGCGACGAGATCGAAGGCGTGCTGATTCAGTCGATGATCGCCGGCGGCGTCGAGACCGTGATCGGCGTCTCCGACGATCCGCTCTTCGGACCGCTCGTCGCGTTCGGTCTCGGCGGCATCCACGTCGAGATTCTCGGCGACGTGCGGTTCCGAATCGCGCCGCTCACCGATCGTGACGCCGACGAGCTGCTGCACGGCATTCGCGGGCTGCCGCTGCTGCAAGGCTACCGTGGCCATCCTCCGGCCGATCTCGACGCGCTGCGTGAGCTGCTGCTGCGCGTGTCGCGGCTCGCGGTGGAAGTGCCCGAGATCGTCGAGCTGGATTTGAATCCGGTCATCGCGCTGCCGCCCGGACACGGCTGCCGCATCGTCGACGCCCGCGTGAAGGTACGTCAGCGTTCATGAACCTGCTCCTCTCCACCGTTCCTCCGCGTCCTCGGCGTCCTCCGTGGTGGAGTGTTTGATCCGTGTTCGAGGTCTTCTGGGTCGCCCTCCTCACCGATCTCGCAACCGGGCTTGGCGTCGTGCCGTTTGCCTTCTTCAAGCGCGCGTCCGACCGCTGGTCCGGCGTCACGACCGCCGTCGCCAGCGGGATGATGCTCTCGGCATCGGTGTTCGCGCTGGCGGACAAGGCGCTGCGGCGCGGGAACGCCGTCGAGGTCATCGTCGGCATGATCGCCGGCGCGGCCTTCTTCGCCGGAAGCGCCAATCTCGTCTCGACGCGTCGTTGGCGGCTCGGCCAATGGAATGAGGCCAGCTCGCGGCAGTCGATTGTGGTCATCGCGACCATGTTCGTGCACAGCATTCCCGAAGGCGTCGCGATCGGCGTCGGCTACGCGACCGGTGAGGTGCGGTTCGGTCTGCTCCTGGCGATCGCGATAGCCGTGCACAACATTCCGGAGGGGACCGCGGTGGCGCTGCCGCTGCGGGCGAACGGCGCGTCGCTGTGGAGCTGTTTCTGGTACGCCATCCTCACGAGCGTGCCGCAGCCCATCGTCGCCGTACCGGCGTACCTACTGATATCAGTCGCGCAGCCGCTCCTGCCCGCCAGTCTCGGATTCGCCGGCGGCGCCATGATTTTCCTCGTTGTCTCGGAGCTCCTGCCGGAGAGCTTCGCTCGGTGTTCGAAACCGGCGACCGCATGGGGCGTGACCACCGGCCTTGTGGCCATGCTCGGATTCACGGCAGCGCTCGGCTTATGATGCTGCCCGATTTCCGGTAGACTGTCCCGCCCGGCCGGGTAACTGCCACGTTTTCCGGGTGGCGCTCGATTTGCTGAGGTCTGATTAGCTTTCGCATGACCGACAAAACCGCGATGCCGGCGGTCGCTCGCTCCGAGTTCGATCGGCGGACGTTTCTCGACACTTTGTTGACGACCGGCTTCGTCTCGACGGCTGTCGCGATCGCGTACCCGGTCTCCCGATTCCTGATCCCGCCGGCGAGCGGCGAGCCGGCGACGGCCAGCGCCGTCGCGAGCCGCGCTGGCGCGCTCAGGCCGAATTCGGCGTCGATTTTCAAGTTCGGCAGCAAGCCAGGGATCGTCGTGCGGACGGCAGACGGCGACGTGCGCGCGTTCAGCGCCGTCTGCACGCATCTCGATTGCACCGTGCAGTTCAAGCCCGACACGTCGCAGCTCTGGTGCGCTTGTCATAACGGCACGTACGATCTGGGCGGCAATGTCGTCTCCGGTCCGCCGCCGCGTGGCCTCGAGAAGTTCGTCGTCAACATTCGCGGTGAGGGCGACGATGCGGAAATCGTCGTTTCGCGCGCATGATGCGGCACGTGGTCGAGTGGCTCGACGAACGCCTCGATCTGAGCGACGTCCGGCATTTCATCGCCGAGAAGGGCGTGCCCGTTCACACGCAAAAGGTGTGGTACTACCTCGGCGGCATGACGCTGTTCCTGCTCGCCGTCCAGATCTTCACCGGTATCCTGCTGCTGCTCTATTACCGGCCGAGCGCCGCCGAAGCGTACGAGAGCGTCCAGTTCATCGTCACACAGGTGCAGTTCGGCTGGCTGATTCGCAACATCCATAGTTGGTCGGCCAATCTGCTGATTGGTCTCGCATTCGCGCATTTCTTCAGCGTGTTCTTCCTGAAGTCGTATCGGAAGCCTCGAGAACTGACGTGGGTGAGCGGCATCCTGCTGTTGTTCCTCATGCTCGGTTTCGGTTTCAGCGGCTATCTCCTGCCGTGGAACGAGCTGTCGTTTTTCGCGACCAAGGTTGGAACCGGCATCGCCGGCGCGATACCACTCGTCGGTCACTTCTCGCTGCGACTGCTGCGCGGCGGCGACGACGTGACGGGCGCGACGCTGTCGCGGTTCTACGGGCTGCACGTCGCGGCCCTGCCCGCCGTCACGACCGCGCTCGTCGCGCTGCATCTGTTATTCGTGCAACGTCAAGGCATGAGCGTGCCGATCAGGATCGAGCGACGGCTCAAACCCGGAGAGCAGCTGCCACAAATGCCGTTCTTCCCGAACTACGTTCTCCGCGACGTGCTCGCCTGGTACGTCGTTCTTGCGGTGCTCGCCGCGCTTGCGGCGTTTTATCCGTGGGAGTTGGGCACGAAAGCCGACCCGTTTGCCGTCGTCCCGCCGGGCATTCGGCCGGAGTGGTACTTCCTCGCCATGTTTCACACGCTGAAGCTGCTCCCGAGCCACGTGTTCGGTCTCGAAGGCGAGCGGATCGGCGTGGTCGCGTTCGGGTTCGTGGCGATGTTCCTCGTCCTCGTGCCGTTTCTCGATCGACGCGCCAGCCGCGGCGAGGCAAGTCCGTTGTTCACGCTGCTGGCCGTCCTCGGGCTGGTGTATCTCGTGTCGTTCACGATCGTCGGACATTACGCGAAGTAGGAGCACATGT
>JACPZV010000083.1 GCA_016195295.1 Acidobacteriota bacterium | reverse complement strand
CGCGCTTGAGGCGGCGGAGCGCGCGACGGCCACATCGACTCCAGGGCCATCGCGTGGCGCGCTCGTTCGAGACACGGAGCGCTACTTCTTCTCGATTTTTAGCACGCCCTCGGCTCGCGATCCGTGGGGATGGCGCGTCGAAGGCCATCACGTCTCGCTGCACTTCACGGTCGTCAACGGCATCCTGGTCGCCTCATCGCCATCATTTTTTGGATCGAATCCGGCCGAAGTCCGCGAGGGACCGAAGAAGGGCCTGCGCATTCTCGGCGCCGAGGAAGATGCGGCGCGAGCGCTGCTGCTGTCGCTCGATGCGTCGCAACGCGCGAAAGCGATCGTCGATCCGAAGGCGCCCGGCGACATGATCACGATGGCCAACGTGAACATCAATCCGCTGTCGCCCTCCGGGATCATGGCCGACGCGCTCAACGCGAGCCAGCGCGATCTCCTGACGAAACTGATTGACGTCTACACGGGCTACATGGCGTCGGATCTCGCCGAGGCGCGAACGGCGCGGTTGAAGAAAGCCGGCGTCGAGAAGGTTGGCTTCGCGTGGGCGGGCGACATCGAGCGCGGGAAGAAGCACTACTACCGCGTTCAAGGACCGACGTTCCTGGTCGAGTACGACAACACGCAGAACGACGGGAACCACATCCACTCGGTCTGGCGCGACTTCGAAGGCGACTTCGGGCGCGACATCCTGCGCGAGCACCTCAAGTCCGTCGCGCACTGACGGACAGACGGGCTGACGTCTAACCGCGGAGCGCGCGGAGGACGCAGAGGATGTTGGGTACATCCCAAGCTCTGCGATCTCAGCGTTCTCCGCGGTTCAACGTCTGCCGTCAGTCCAGAAACAACCTTTGGAAATTGCCGCCGAAGACTTTGTCCCTGACTTCGGCCGTGGCGCCGATCTCCTCGAGCGCCCGCGTTTGCTGCTCGTAGACGTCCTTCACCCAGCCGCGCGGGAAGAACGACGAGTCCGTGCCGAAGAGCAGCCGATCGGGACCGATAACGGCCAACGCTTGCCGGAATACATCGCTCAGCGTCAGGCCCGGGTGATATTTGATCCAGGCGTTCGAGCTCGACGTGTCGAACAGCACGTTCGCGCACAGATCCGCCGCCATCAACGCTTCGCGGAAAAGTCCGGCGCCGAAGTGCGGCACGATGAACGGCACGCGCGGATAGGCGAGCGCGATGCCGTGCAGATCGAGCGGATTGCTGAACCGCATGTCGAACGGGCTCGGCAGCCCGAGTTGCTTTCTCACGCCCACTGACAGCACGCCGCAATGCACGAACACGGCCGTGCCCGGCCGCGCGGCGGCGACCTCGATGACACGCCGGACGCGGGGGTCGTGCAACGAATAGCGATGCATCGCCGGGTACAAGCAGATCGCGCGCAGTCCGTCGCGGTCGATCGCGTACGCCGTGGACACCGGAGCCGTCGGCTGGGTCGGATCGACCATGAAGAAGCCGACGAATCGATCGCGGTGACGACGAACGGCCGCGCCGACCGACGACGCGTCGCCGGGCATGCTCGCGATGAGCGACGCACGCGACACGCCCGCGCGGTCGAGTTCCGCGATCCAGCGATCGGCGAGCGCCTCGTCGGTTCCCGGCGCGTCCCACCCGAGCGTCGCGAGCGCCGCGTCGCCGCCGAGCGCGGCGAAGAACGGGGACGAGAAGAAATGACAGTGGGCGTCGTTCAGAAGCATTGGGGTGCTTTCACAGCGGTGTGGCTAGCTTGGGGCGTCTTTGGCCACGAAGACACGAAAACACGAAGAAGAGATCCTAATTGGTTTTTCTTCGTGCTCCTTCGTGCTCTTCGTGCCTTCGTGGCCACCAGCGCTGGCACTACCCGGAAATCTCGCGGGTGATTGCGGTCGCCATCTCCTGCGTGGTCGCCTTGCCGCCGAGGTCCGGCGTCCGGACTTTGCCGCTGGCGACAACTCGCTCGATCGCACCGAGGACGCGATCGTGCAGATCCTTGCGGCCGAGATGCTCCAGCATCAGCGCGCCGGCCCACGTGGCGCCGATCGGGTTGGCGATGCCCTTGCCCGCGATGTCCGGCGCCGACCCGTGGATCGGCTCGAACATCGACGGGTGCGCGCGCTCGGGGTTGATGTTCGCGCCGGGCGCGATGCCGAGGCTGCCCGAGATCGCGGATCCGATGTCGGTGAGAATGTCGCCGAAGAGATTCGATGTCACCATCACGTCGAGCGTCTGCGGATGCGTGACCATGCGCGCCGCGAGCGCGTCGACGTGATACTTGCGGAAGTCGATCGACGGATAGCTCTTCTGCACGCCCTCCGCGATCTCATCCCACAGCACCATCGAATGCGTGAGCGCGTTGGACTTGGTCGCGCTCGCCAGCATCTTGCGCGGCCGCCTCGACGCCACCTCGAAGCCGTAGCGCACGATGCGCTCGATCCCATGGCGCGTGAAGACGCCGACTTGCTGCGCGACTTCGTGCGGAGTGCCGCGATGGATTCGCCCGCCGACGCCCGAGTACTCGCCTTCGGAATTCTCGCGCACGCAGATCATGTCGATGTCCGCGGCGCCGCGGTTCGCGAGCGGTGACGTCAGGCCCGGCAGCAGCCGCATCGGCCGGAGATTGACGTACTGATCGAATTGCTGACGGATGGCGAGGATCAATCCGGCCGAGACGCCGTCGGGAACGCCGGGCGCGCCGATCGCGCCGAGATAGATGGCGTCGAACCTCGCGAGACGCTCGAAGCCGTCCTCGTTCATCATTCGCCCGTGTTTCTTGTAGAACTCGCAACCCCACGGCAGCTCGGTGAAAGAAAGCGACGTGTTGCGGCCGCACGTCGCGGCCTCGAGCGCGGCGAGCCCGGCGGGAATGACCTCACGACCGATGCCGTCACCGGCGATGACGGCGATTTTGAAAGTAGACATCGTTGGTGGCTGTCGGCCCAATCACTTGAGATCGCGCAGCGCGGGGAAGCCGGGCACGCTGGTCGCCTGGCGCGCGGCGCGGACGATGGCTTCGGCCATGACGTCGGCGGCAAGGGCGCCGATGCGGCTGGCATCGGCCGTCGCAGGCTGCGCGCCGGTGGCGAGCGCGAAAATCGCGTCGCCGTCAGCGCTGGTGTGGATCGGCGCGATGGCGCGCGCGAACCCGTCGTGCGCCATCTGCGCGACGCGCTTGGCCTGCGTCTTGGTCAGCGTCGCGTTGGTCGCGATCACGCCGAGCGTCGTGTTTTCGCGCGCGTTCGCCTGTACGCCACGCGTCCGCAATAGCTTCCGCGCATCGAGAAACGATTTCCCATCATCGGCTCGCGCGCCGGCGACGACCTGGCCGGTCGACGGATCGATCACGTCGCCCGCCGCGTTCACCGCGACGAGCGCGGCGACGATGAGGCCGTCGGGCAGCGCGATCGCCGCTGTGCCAATGCCGGCTTTCATCGCATGCGTCATCCCGGCGGTCTTGCCGATGGTTGCGCCGGCCCCGGCGCCGACGCTGCCCTCGACGACGGGCGCGGCGCTCGCGGCCTTCGAGGCTTGGTAACCGCAATCAGCGGTCGGGCGAATCTTCGGATCGCCGACCGGCAAATCAAACAACGACGCGCCCGGCACCGTCGGCACGTGCGCGCCGCCGAACGGAAAGCCGATGCCCTTCTCCTCCAGGTACTTCATCACGCCGCCCGCGGAATCGAGGCCGAACGCGCTGCCGCCCGACAACACGACCGCGTGAATCTGCTGCACGATGTCGACCGGATCGAGCAGATCCGTTTCGCGCGTCGCGGGAGCGGCGCCGCGCACGTCGACGCCGGCGGTCGCGCCGGCCTCGGCGAGAATCACGGTGCACCCCGT
>JACPZV010000566.1 GCA_016195295.1 Acidobacteriota bacterium | reverse complement strand
GCCGGCGATTTTCGTGGTGACGTTGAAAGCCGTTGCGGGCGTCCGCCGGACTTGCGCAACCACTCGCACCGGCATCCCGGCCTTGGCCTGCTCGCCGAGCCACGCCGCTTCCTCACTCGACACCTGCAGCACCGGCGGGCCGAACGGCTGCAGAAACAGGTCGGCGTTGCTCGGACAGAGGCCGGCCCGCTGTCCTCGCGTGATACAGACGATGGCCTTGTGACGGTTCGCGCGGCGGGCGTTTCCGAGCGGACCCGCCGCCGCCGTGTTGGGCGCGGCTTCCGTCACGCCGACTTCCGCGTCGCTGTCGATCGCACCAAGACGTCCGCTGACGCCAGCGCCATCGGTGAACGCGCCGTCGAAGAACGGCACGCCCTCGATGCGGCGAGTGCCCACCGTCAGGGTCGCCTCAATCGGATCGACGCGGCTGAGCGAAAACAATTCGAGCGACGGGGCCAATCCCGTCTGCGTGATCTGCGCGCTCAGCCAGCCTGCGGATCGGCGGTCGACCTCCGTGCCCGTGCGATGGATGCCCTGCTCACCGAATTCTTCGATGAGCTTCGCGATCCGCCGCTCGAGCGGCGCGTGATCGTTGCTCTGCGCAGCGAGCGCTCGCACAGGTGACGCGAGCGATGCAAACGCAACGGCGAGCCACTCTCGTCGAGAAATGCTCATTTAAGCCCTTAACGCTTCTGAAGGCCTGCTTTGCCCGTCACCGGCCGAGAATGATGTCAATGCCTGCGAGTACGAGATCGAGCTTCTTGGCGGAGATTCTGCCAGCCCGATCGGTGAAGACGCTCCTATCGAGCGTCACAAGCTGCGAAACGTTGGCGACGGATTCCTGTGGCAGACCACTTTCCTTTGATGTAAGCAAAACATTTCCTGGAGCGCCCGCCCAGTGAGGATTGGTCGTAAGCGGCACGCACACGGCTGTAGCGATTCGACTGCGATTGAGCGCGTCACCTTGGACAATCAAGACGGGACGACGGAATCCTGGCGTCGATCTGACGGGCTCGCCGAGGTCGGCCCACCAAATCTCGCCCTGGTGGATCACTACCACTTCTCGCGCCGGAGCACACGACGCGAGGCGGCTCGGACGAAGTCGTCGCGCTGATCGCCGAGCTTGGAACACGCGTCGTTCATCGCCTCTGTGACCGCGTCGGGCACATGCCGGGCCAGGTACTCGGCCACAGCCTCGCTATAAACCTGACTTCGCGACTTTCTGGCGCGCCGGGCGTACTGCTCTACCTCACGAAAGACGCGTTCTGGCACCGAAATCGCGGTTTTCATACCAGGAGTATAACCCGTCTGCGGTTACTGCGTTCTGCGTTGATCTCGGTCATTGAGCTCGCTTGAACAACCCGACGTACGCCGCCTTGCCGCGGACATGTCCGGCCATCGCGGCGACGACCGCCGCGCGCGTCTGCGGCGGCGACGCGCCGACCGCGGGAACGTCGATCGCGGCGTCCAGCGCGAACAGCTCGAAGACGTAGTGATGGGCGGGTCCGACGGCAGCCGCGCCGGGCCCGCGATAGTACGGGCCGGTTGCGCTGATCTGGCGCGTGCCGTCTGGAAGTTGCGAAGACTGTGGCACGCCCTCGGGCAGACTTCGCGCCGTACCGGGGATGTTCCACAGCAGCCAATGCAGCATGTCGTCGGTGCCGGGCGCCGTGGCCGCGTCGACGTCGTGCACGATCAGCACGAAGCTCGTGACGCCGTCGGGCACATTACTCCACCCCAGCGGCGGCGACGTCTGATCGCCGACCTGTGTGTACTTCGTGGGGATCGATCCGCCATCCGGCCACGCGGTCGTCGTCAGCGTCATGACTTGGACGCCACCGCGTCCGCCGCCTCGCCCCCCGCGTCCACCCTGTGGAGGTTGCGCAGGCTGCGCCGGTTGTGCGGGCTGCGCGGGCGGCGTTTGTTCCGCGCCCGGAGCCGCGTGGACGAAGGCCGCACACAGGATCGCCAGCACGAGACTCAGAGTGCGATGCGAAGTCAGCCTGCCGCGGGTGGCCGCGAACGGGGCCGCCCCGCCCAGCGCGGAGGCGTGAGCCGTGATCAATGCTCTTCGCCGAGCACTGGGTGGGGCTGTTCGCGGACAGGACCCGCGATGGCTGGTGTGGTCTCGCATGCGTCTGCTTCTACTTGAACGACGCGGGCTGCACTTTGCGCCACGCGTCGTAGCGCATGCGGAGCGTTTTGACGGGATTCAGATTCTCGCCTTCCTTGATCCCTTTGGTGTGATCCGGCGCCGGCTGCGAGACATTGATGTACATCGCATACTTGCCGTTGTTGTGCGAGTCGCCGTTCGTGTCGTTCTTCTCCGCCATCAGGATGTAGGAGACGTGCGCGGTCTTGCCGTCGCACGGAATCGCGGGCTTCGATCCGTCGGTCGGCCACGGCGGGCACGTGCAGCGGCTGTCGCCGCCCGAGCCGTCGGCGGCTTCCATCGCGGCCATCACGCGATCGGTGATCGCGCCCTTCGCGTTGAGAAACGCCTGCACGGCGTTCGGCACGACCTGACCGGGCCGCAGGATGTTGCCCTGAATCGAATAGAAGATCTCCGTGCCCGGCACCTGACCTTGAATGTCCTGCGAGACGTAGCCGTTCGTCAGACCGGAATGACCCACGCGGCGGCCCTGAAGATCGAGGATGCCGAACTGGCGGCTCTGAAACGCGGGATCTGTCGCCAGCAGCTCGATGATCTGTTTGGGATCCGTTCCCTTCTGCAGCTCCTGAAACACCAGCATCTGATTCGCGTGCGTGTTGTCCACGGCCGCCTGACACGCCGCGACGCCCTTGCCCGGCACGACGACCGCCTGCACGCCCATCAGGAAGTTGTCGTCGCCGTTGACGCACGTCGCGGAGGCGATGACGACCCGGCTCGTGCTGCGGTCGACGGCGATGATCGACCACGTGGCGAACGCGCTCGACGGCAGGGCGAGCAGGGAAACGAGAAGCGCGATCACTCGGCGCATGGGGAACTCCGTCAATTCGGTAGTGTCCGGCTTTCCCGCCTGCGCCTGGTTTCGGCGGGGCACGCCGTAGCGCAACGCGCGAAGGCGGCAGCGGACCTTGATGTGCGGGATTATACAGGCGCTGTTGTAGCGGTGAGGGCTATCGCCGCGGCTTCTCGATCTTGTCGAGCCTGGCGTTGACGGCCGCGAAGCCTTCGGCGAGGAGGCGGTTTTGGTCCTGGAGACTCTCGAAAAGAATGCTGCCGTGACGCTTCGCTTCGGCGACGCCTTCACGGATCTCGGCGCGAAGCTCGGTGCGGAGGTCCGCGATCTCGGTTCGAAGCTCGGTACGGACGTCTGCCATCTCGGTCCGTACGCTCGTGAGGCCGTCGCGGAGCTCAGTCCGTACGCCAGCGAGGCCGTCGCGGAGCTCAGTCCGTACGCCAGCGAGGCCGTCGCTGAACTCAGTCCGTGCGCCAGCGAGGCCGTCGCGGAGCTCAGTCCGTACGCCAGCGAGGCCGTCGCGGAGCTCAGTCCGTACGCCAGCGAGGCCGTCGTGGAGTTCTGTCCGCAGCCCGGCGACGCTGTCGTTAATCCGCTCGATGGCTTCCGATGTTTCGACGTCCACGTTGTCCCTCGGCGCGATTTTACCATCGTCGAGCGCCGTGTCGAGCCTTGACAGCCAACCGACGACGATGGCATCGTCGTCGCGGGGTCGTCGCCATGTTCGCCGGAAACCAATTCAGACGTCCGAGAGGAGGTGCCGAATGATACGCACCGCATAGAAGGAGAATCACGAATGCGCCTCAAGATTCGCGGAGGCACCGTCAATCACGGCGAGCCACCGCTCTGCTCTACCTGCCGTTTCGCCACTATCGTCAAGGGTCAGCGTCTGCGTGACGAGATCGTCGAGTGCAGCCGTCTGTCCGATCACAGTCGCATCACGTTTCCGGTCAGCTTCTGTACTGGCTATGCCGACAAGCGTCACGCGTCGCTCCGTGAAATGGAGGAGATTGCGTGGGTACTGCGTTCCGATCCGCGACGCAATCAGATGGGTTTCGTGCAGGCGCGCAAGCTAAAGCCGCAGGATCGTTCCGTCCTTCCGGACGAGTGGGATTGAATCGCAGGCGCGCTACGCCGGCCGGAGCGGGCCGCCGAGCACCATCGGAAGGGGACGCAGTTCGCGCTTGATGGGATCCAGGATGACGCCGAGTGCCTCGAGCGTGACCGCGCCGAGCAGCGTGCTGTCGCCTTTCTCGCCGACAATCACCGGCGCCATGCCCTGCTTGCCATCCAGCCGGAAGAGCAGGTCGCCTCTTCGGCGTCTGATGTGCGACCCATCCGCAAGCGTGAACACTTCCTTCGAATGGGCGTTGACGTTCAACTTCCGCAGGACCCAGCCTACGCTCGCATAGCGTTCAACGAGCTTCGGCTGGCGGGCGCGCTTGTACCAGAACGCGAAACTGGAAGGGATGGTCGCTTGACGAGGTGGATCTGCACACCCCGACGTCGCTGAACCGTGACTTCCGCAGCCAGGTGCTTTCGGAGGCCAAGGATCAGATGTCGCGGCGTGATGCAGCGCTGAGCCTTCGTCGTTGATTTCCTCGGCTGCGAACACAACTCCCCCCGGGAGCGATTGATTTTCACCGAGCGGGCGAGGCACTATGGCACGCATGAACCTCTTCGAACGCATCACGATGGAATCGAACAAATGCGGTGGGCGACCGTGCATCCGTGGGTTGCGTGTTCGCGTGACGGATATTCTCGGGATGCTGGCAGAGGGCGTGCCGCAGGAAGAAATCCTTCGTGACTTCCCCTATCTGGAGCCCGATGACATCAAGGCGACGCTCGCCTACGCGGCGCGCCAGGCCGACCATGCGGTGCTCCAGCAGTCTTGAATTTCCTTGGAGATCTTCGAGAGTCTTGAGCCGGATCACGACTTGTCGTGATCATGCTCAGGTTCTTGAGTGCGCGGGCGGGCCACGTCCGTGAGCCAAGCGGAAATGAGATCGACGACGCTGTCGGCGCATCTGACGGCCTCTTCTGCCGTGTCGCGGTCTGGCCAGAACTCAGCGTCGTAGCGGGTTTCTACGGCGTACGGGGTGAGCTCCGACACGTCGAGCGATCCCAAGATCGCCGCAGACGACTGTGGCAGCACCTTCACGCTGCGGAGTTGCAGCTCCTCGAGATTGTGCGTCCGTGGGATCTCGGTACCCGCCGATGCCAGCACAGCCTTCAGCGCTTTTTCGCATGCCTGCTGCCCGTGAAAGCACACGGCGTCGAACGGGCCGTCTGCCTCGAACAGACGGCGGGCGGCCAGCCGATCGCTCTCAGCCTTCGCCAGCCACGCATGCGCGTGGCTCCGTTCATCGTTCATACAGCGTCCGGCCCTCGCGAAGCGCGGTCGTGATGAACGCATGCGGCACGTCGCGCCAGGCCTCCACCTCGGCTGGCGTCCAGACGACGACATCCTTGGCCGGAAAAACGCCGAGAAGGGCGCGCAGGTAGCGTGGCGAACGTCGGTACCGGGGAAGGTGTGAGTCCTCGACGATGAGGAGATCCAGATCGCTGTCAGGCTGTGCGTCGCCGCGCGCCCGCGACCCAAAAAGCACGATCCGATACGGCGCGCCGACCGCGAGAATGCGCGTCACGACCTCGCCGAGCAGATCGGGCGTCAGCGGCGGAACGGACGAACCCTTCAGCATGGGCGTTCGTCATTGTACCTCCTCCTCGTGTGCCGTTTTCCCGGCCAGATCCGGATCACAACCGCCGACTGCGAAAGGGGAACGACTTGTGGCGCGGGACTTTCGGCGCGCTACGTGTCTTCAGCCTTCAGACTTCACCCTTCAGACTTACTCAACTCCGTCCCCAGTCCTCGGCGTCAGCGCCTCATCTGGTTCCACGAAGTACTCCATGTCACGCTCCAGCTCCAGCTCGTCGTCGCTCGGCTGCGGCGGTGCCGGCGGCGGCGGCGGCTCGTCCGG
>JACPZV010000091.1 GCA_016195295.1 Acidobacteriota bacterium | reverse complement strand
GATGGGGTTCTGGGGTCAGGGGATCGTGGTCGCACCGATTCTCGGGCCGGTGCTGGGCGGCTGGCTGACCGACAACTACAGCTGGCGCTGGGTCTTCTACATCAATATTCCGGTCGGCATCGCGTCGATCGTGATGACGAAGATGTTCATCTTCGATCCGCCGTACATCCAGGCGACCAGGCGCAAGGTGGACTACTGGGGCCTCGGCATGCTCGCCGTCGGCATCGGCGCGCTGCAGTACGTGCTCGACAAGGGGCAGGAAGACGACTGGTTCTCGTCGCGCGCGATCGTCACGCTGACGACGATCGCCGTCGTGACGCTCATCGTGCTGATCATCCACGAGCTGACGACCGACGACCCCGTGGTCGACTTGCGCGTCTTCAAGGCACGCAGCTTCACCGTTGGCGTGTTCCTGATGACGGTCCTCGGCTTCGTGATGTACGGGAGCATGGTGCTGCTGCCGATCATGCTGCAAACGCTCCTCGGCTATCCGTCGGTTCAGGCCGGCATCGCGATGGCGCCGCGCGGCGCCGGCGCGTTCGTCATGATGCAGATCACGGGCCAGCTGACGAGCCGCGTCGACCCGCGCAAACTTCTGTCGGTCGGCCTCATCATTGGCGGCCTGACGCTGCTCTGGCTGTCCAATCTGAATCTGCAGGCGGGCTATTGGGACGTGTTCTGGCCCCAGCTGATCCAGGGCTTCGGCATGTCGCTGCTTTTCGTGCCGCTGACCACGCTTTCGATGGATCCGATTCCGCGCGAGAAGATGGGCAACGCGACGAGCCTCTTCAACCTGATGCGCAACATCGGCGGCAGCGTCGGCATCGCGCTGACCGGCACGAGGCTCGCGCGCCAACAGCAGGTGACGACCGCGCTGCTCGGATCCAACGTGACGGCGTACAACCCGGCGTCGCAGCAGATGTTCGCCGGGTTGCGCGGCGCGATGATGGCCGCCGGCGCCGATGCGGTCACGGCGACGACCCGTGCGCAGGCGATGATGTTTGGGCTCGTGCAGAAGCACGCGGCCATGGTGGCGTTCGTCGGCATCTTCCAGCTCATGGGGATCGCGTTCATCGTGCTCGTGCCGCTCGTGCTGCTGATGAAGCGTCCCAAAGGCGCGCGGGCGTCAGCCGAAGCACACTGACGGGCTGACGGTTTGCCGAAGGCACGAAAACACGAAGAACACGGTACACTCCCGGAAGTGTTCACGTTCATCGCCACGCTGCTCGCGCTCGGGGTCGCCGCCGCCCAGGACGCACGGCCGTCGTTCGCCGACTGGCTGGCCGGCGTGCGCGCGGAAGCCGCGACGCGCGGCATACGCCCGGAGATCCTGGAGGAGGCGCTCGGCCAGATCGAGGGACCGCTCCAAGCCGCCATCGATCGCGATCGGGCGCAGCCCGAACACGTTTTGTCGCTCGAGCAATACCTCGCGCGCGTCCTGACGACGAAGAACCTCGCGACCGGCCGCGAGATGTACGCGCGCCATCGCGCGCTGCTCGATCAGGTCGGCGAGCGCTACGGCGTTTCCCCGCGCGCGATCGTCGGCATCTGGGGCGTGGAGTCGAACTTCGGCCGGTTCAGCGGGACGTGGCCCACGATCGCCGCGCTGGCCACGCTCGGGTGGGATCCGCGGCGCCCGACGTTCTTCCGCGGCGAGCTGTTCAACGCGCTGGAGATTTTGAGCCGCGGGGACATCGACGTCGCACACATGAAGGGCTCGTGGGCCGGCGCCATGGGCCAGACGCAGTTCATGCCGTCGAGCTACCTTCAGTTCGCGCAGGATTTCGACGGCGACGGCCGCCGCGACATCTGGGACACGCCGGCCGACGTGTTCGCGTCAATCGCCAACTTTCTGAAAGTCCACGGCTGGAAAGCCGGTCAGGCGTGGGGACGCGAAGTCCGGCTGACGCTCGACGTGGCGCGGAAGGTGCGGAGCGAGATCCCGCGGCGCAACAGCGGCTGCCAGGCCGCGCGCGACATGACCGTGGCGCTGCCGATGGAGCGCTGGCAGGAGCTAGGCGTCCGCCTGCCGGGTGGGAAACCGCTGCCGAAGACGGACCTCCAGGCGTCACTTGTCTCCGGCAAGACGCGGGCGTTTCTGGTGTATGGAAACTACCACGCGCTGCTCGAGTACAACTGCGCCCACTCGTACGCCGTGAGCGTCGCCATGCTGGGCAATGCCATCATCTCGGCTCCCATAACTCGATCCGGTTCCCCTCAGGGTCGGTGATCCACGCTTCAGGGGTTCGACGTGGTCAATGTCGATCTGTGCGCCGTGGAGATCGGGATCAAGCTTCTTCTCGCAGATGAAGCACTTGCCCTTCTGCGCTTCGAGTAACTTCTTGACGAGCGCCTTGCGGTCCTCGACCGATAACGACGAGAGATATGCTGAAGGCATCCTCGATGTCTCCTACGGTGAGCAGTGTTTGCAGCCCCGCGCGCTGCTTGCGCCCGTCGATTTCGCACATGCGAACGCTTCGTCAGATGTCGCGAAGGGACCGTGCCATCGGCCGTTGCGCAGGCCGGCAGTCGTATGAACGCCCTTGCCGAAGTTGCAAGACGAGCAGTCGCTTCGGTGAACACGCGCCTTGTGCCCTTCGGCAATCCAATTCTCGTAAACGTGGAAGGTCATCAGGCGGTTCGGTGCGCCGCGGATAGAGCGCCATGTCTGCAAAGCTTCCGACCAGGCTCCACCAGCCGACCTGAAACGCCCAGCGCGGCCCGAAGGCGCGCTTCACCCAGACAACGTAGCCCCCCTCTTCCGGAAGCGCCGAGCTGAGCTCGGCCATGGCGGCGGCTACGGGGAGGCTCCAGATCAGCGGTGTGACGAGAATCGCTGTCGACCTCCCTGAAGACATCGCGAAGCGGTTGGAGACCGCCTGGCGCGACGTGTCGCGCGGCGCGCTCGAAGCCGTCGCGCTCGAAGGGTATCGCGTTGGCGCGCTGACGCGCGACCAGGTCGGGCGACTTCTCGGGCTGTCGTTGTGGGATACCGAGGCGTTTCTGAAGGAACGCCAAGCGTACCTCGCATACAACGAAGAGGATTTCGAGCAGGACCGTCGCGATCTGGATCGCATCGCGCCTCGATGATCGTCGTTTCCGACACGTCTCCGCTGAACTACCTTGTTCTCATCGACCTCCAGCACATCCTTCCGAGACTATTCGAACGGATTCTGATCCCCGAAGCGGTTCGGCAAGAGCTTCAGTCCACCGCTGCACCTGACGCAATCAAGCGGTTTCTCGAGGCCGAGCCGGCGTGGCTGGAGACTCGCCTTGCGTCGGAGATCGATCCGAAACTCCTACAGCTCGATCCGGGCGAACGCGAAGCAATTGCCCTCGCGTTGGCGGCTTCGGCGGACGTGGTGCTGCTCGACGAAAGAAAGGGGCGTCAAGCTGCTCGCGAACGCCGTTTGGCGGTGTCTGGAACGCTGGGCGTGCTCGACCTTGCCGCGCGTCGTGGTCTAGTGAGCTTTTCGGAGGCGTTGCTGCGTTTGGAACGAACGACCTTTCGTGCATCACCCAGGTTGATCAGTCGCATCAGGGAGAAGTCGTCCGAATAACCATCGCTAGCCTTTGTTCGCGCGATCGACGGCTTTTGCGAGAAAGCTCAGAAACGACAGGATCTCAAGGGCGTTTTCCGGGTCGTCACTGATGATCTGATGAGCGCGCGGATTTCGAAATGCCAGCATGGCGCCTGAAAAGAGTTGCGTCATTCCCTGCTGCTCGCTCTTGTCGGAGCCGCTTACTCCGTCGTTGAACTTGAGCACAGGGTTTTTCACGCTAAACACCGTGTTCATCAGTATCTTTTTCAGCATTCTCGACAACGAATGACCGACGATCAAGGCCAGACTCGAAGACGCGCTGGGGGGAGGACACGGAGGGCACGGAGGATGAGATCTGGTTATCGCTGTGGAGCTCTTCTCGCGGCGCTGTTCGTCGCCGGACTTCCGGCGCAGACGCCCGCGCGACCAGCCCTCGACCTCGAGGAAGCCACGATCGCGGAGTTGCAGCAGCGCCTGCAGTCCGGTCGCGAGACGGCGCGGTCGCTCGTAGAAAAGTATCTCGCGCGGATAGACGCGATCGATCGACAGGGCCCCGCCTTGCACAGCGTCATCGAAACGAATCCCGACGCGCTGTCCATCGCCGATCAGCTCGACGCGGAGCGCCGGAGCCGGGGACCGCGCGGGCCGCTGCACGGCATTCCGATCTTGATCAAGGACAACATCGCGACCGCCGACCGCATGATGACAACGGCTGGATCGCTCGCGCTCGCCGGCGTCAAGCCACCGACGGACGCCTTCATCGTCGAGCGGTTGCGGGAAGCCGGCGCGGTGATTCTCGGCAAGACGAACCTCAGCGAGTGGGCGAACTTCCGATCGACGCACGCGTCGAGCGGCTGGAGCGGACGCGGCGGGCAGACGAAGAATCCGTACGCGCTCGACCGCAATCCGTCCGGATCGAGCTCGGGGTCCGGCGCGGCCGCCGCGGCAAGCTTGTCGGCCGTCGCCATCGGGACCGAGACCGATGGCTCGATCGTCTCGCCGTCGAACAACAACGCGCTGGTCGGCATCAAACCGACATTGGGCCTACTCAGCCGCACGGGGATCGTGCCGATTGCGCACAGCCAGGACACAGCCGGTCCGATGGCCCGCACCGTCGCGGACGCCGTGGCCGTGCTCGGGGCGATGACCGGCTCCGACCCGTCGGATCCGGCGACGAGCGAGAGCGCGACGAAAGGACTCCGCGATTATTCGAAATCGCTCGACGCCGCCGGGCTCAAGGACGCGCGCATTGGCGTCGTGCGCAACCGGCTGTTCGGCTACAGTCCGGCGGCCGATGCCATCGCCGAGGCGGCGCTCGCCGAGATGAAAAAGCAGGGCGCCGTCATCGTCGATCCCGCGAACATTCCCACGCTCGGCAGGTTCGACGACACGGAGTTGGAAGTGCTCCAGTACGAGTTCAAGGCCGATCTGAACAAGTACCTCGCCTGGCTCGGTCCGGCCGCGCCGGTTCATTCGTTGAAGGACGTGATTGCGTTCAACGACGCGCACCGGGATCAAGAGCTCGCCTACTTCGGGCAGGAGCTGCTGGTGCAGTCGGAAGAGAAGGGGCCGCTGTCGAGCGCCAAGTACCGAAAGGCGCTCGCAAAGGACCATCGGATGTCGCGTGGGCTCGGGATCGACGCGGTGATGACGAAAGACACGCTCGACGCGCTCGTCGCGCCGACCGGCGGTCCAGCGTGGGTCATCGACCTCGTCAACGGCGACGGCGGCACGGCCACGGCGCCGGGACCGTCAACGGTCACGTCGGTCGCCGGCTATCCGCACATCACGGTGCCGGCGGGATATTTTCGCGGGTTGCCGGTGGGAATTTCCTTTTTCGGCCGCGCGTGGAGCGAGCCGACGCTGATCAAGCTCGCCTACGCGTACGAGCAGGCGACGAAGCACCGGCGGCCGCCGACCTTTGCCGCGACCGTCGATCTCTCACGAAAATGAACGCAGTCCAGTAGGGCGGGTCTTGCTTTGTAGACCCGCCAGAAGCCGGGTCCGAAAGGACCCGGCCTACTCCTCGGCCGCCTGCCAGACCGCGCGGCCGACGAAAAACGGGCCGAGCCGCTCGAGGTAGAGCGCCGTCTGCTGCGTCTTCCTCATCGTCTGGACGATCGCGGAGAGCGGGTACAGATCTTTTCCAATCAATCCGACCACGAAGTCGTTGTCGGATTTGTCGAGGCCGTGACAGGCGAGGCGGATGTCGTGCGCGTAGTCGCCGGCGCCGAACGACATGCCGATGGCGCCGTGCTCGGCGAGAATGACGCGTTGCTCGTCTGCGGGGAGCTGCGCGAACTTGCCGCTGCGCCGAAGCGGATACCACACGGCCCATTTCCACAGCGGATTCAACACCGTGCGTCGCGGGCGGTGCAGGAGCACTTCCGCGAGATCCGGCTCGTACCCGACGGCATACGTCCGACCGAGCATCGTGTACTCGGGCTTCTGGATCAGCGTCGAGAATCCCGGCCCGTTCAGTACTGGTCGCACCCGGTCGAGGAAGAAGTCCGGATCGTCGCTGAGCGTCAGCAGTCCAACGCCGCGCGGATCGTTCACGTCCTCGTAGAGAACGCCGGCGATCTTCGCGCGCGACAGCGCGTCGGCCAGCAGTGTCGCATCCGCGCACCCGCCCAGCGCGAGAAACTGCATGAACAGCCGCGCGTCCGACCGCTGCGGCTGACCGTCCTTCGTCCCGCCTTTTTCGCTGAGGTCCGGCGGCTCCGGACCTCGTCGCGCTTCGCGCATTGTCCCTCGTAGCGCGGGTCTCTTCAGGCCCGCGATCGCGGCGGCCCTGAAGGGCCGCCCTACATTTCCTGCGATTATACTCAGTGCGTATGGCGTATCGCGTGCGCGAAGCCACGCTCGCCGATGCCGACGCGCTCGTCCATCATCGCATCGGCATGTTCACGGACATGGGCGTCGCGTTCGAGGCCGACGCGCTCGCCGCGGCGTTTCGCGTGTGGCTCGCGGAGATGGTGCCGGCGGGCACGTATCGCGCGTGGCTCGTCGAAACCGAGGAGGGTGCGATCGTCGGCGGCGGCGGCATCACCATTCTGCCGTGGCCGCCCGGACCGCTCTACATGGGCGACCGGCTCGCGTTCGTCTACAA
>JACPZV010000565.1 GCA_016195295.1 Acidobacteriota bacterium | reverse complement strand
TCACGACTCGTTCAGCAGCAGTTTGTCGACGAGGCCGGCGAGCCGGCGCCAGCGCGCGGTCTGCTGTTCGAGCGCGCGCAGTCCCCGTTTCGTGATGGCGTAGTACTTCGCGTCACGGTTGCTCTCGGTCTTGTCCCACGTGCCCTTGATCCAGCCCTTCTGCTCGAGCCGGACGAGCGCGGGATACAGCGTGCCCTGATTGAGCGTGAAGGAATGGTCGGCGACCTGCGCGAGCCGCTCGGTGAGGGCGTAGGCGTGCTGCGGGCCCATCGTGCTGAGCGCGCGCAGGACGATCAGATCCAGCGTGCCTTGGAGGAGCTCGACGCGATGGCTTTCTTTACTAGACATACTAGTGGAGTGGATGATTGAGTATTTCTACTAGACTGTCAAGTAGAGAATACGGAGACGGGCCGGCATCGCCATGGCTTGGCTAATCTGGCTAAGGCGGCGTAGAGTGGTGCGACGAGGAGGCGGCGGTGAAAGTCAACATGCTCGAGGCAAAGAGTCAGCTCTCCCGGCTGGTCAAGGAGGCGCTGAACGGCCGCGAGGTCGTCATCGCGAGCAACGGCGAGCCGATGGTCAAGCTGGTGCCGGTCGCGCGGAAGGGCGGACTCTCGCGTCGGGGGCGACTGAAGAAGTTCGCGGGCGACATCGACGCCGCGTTCACGCCGGCCGTGGAGGCCGCGGTGGCCCGGACGTTTCAGGGTAAGCCATGAGGTTGCTGCTCGACACGCAGGTGGCGCTGTGGTGGCTAACGGCGAGTCGGCGGCTGCCTGCGGCCTCGCGTGCGTTGATCGCGGCCTCGCCGTGCGTCGTGTCCGTGGCCAGCGTTTGGGAAGTGGCCATCAAGCATCGGATCGGCAAGCTGCCTGTCCCTCCGCATCGGTTTCGGGACGAGATGCGATCGGCGGGAGCTGTCATCCTGTCGGTGACCGATGATCAAGTGCTGGCAACGGCAGATCAGCCGGATGCTCATGCCGATCCGTTCGATCGACTGCTGCTCGCCGTGGCACACGTCGAACACCTGGTGCTGTTGACCGCTGACGCCGCGCTCATCGCGCTCGCCAGAACGGAGCCGACGCTGCCGGTCAAAAGCGTGTGACCTGCGCTATGCTGGCGCGTCCCGGCGACGGGCCGGTGGAGGTTCCGATGCAACTGAAGTCCTGGTGGCTCCTATCGGTCGTCTGCGGCGCGATCGCGATCTCACCCGCCCGCCCCCTTCCTCTCCACGCCCAGGCTCTGGATACGGCAGTGTCCTTGTCCGGCCAGGTCTCCTCGGTCGAGGAAGGCCCCATGGAAGGTGTGCTCGTCAGCGCGAAGAAAACCGGATCCACGATCACGATCACGGTCGTCACCGATCGACAGGGGCGGTACCGTTTTCCTCAATCGAGACTCGAACCAGGACAGTACACGCTGCGCATCCGCGCGGCCGGATACGACATGCAAAGCGTCGCGACAGCCGGCGTCGGCGCCCATGAGGCGACGGCTGTCGATCTGAAACTGCGGAAGGCCTCCGATCTCGCGTCGCAGCTCTCGAACGCGGAGTGGTTCGCAAGTTTCCCCGGCACCGACGCGCAGAAGGGATCAATCCGTGGCTGTACGCACTGCCACACGCTGGAACGGATCGTCCGCACGACATACGACACGGACAAAATGATCTCCGTGATCGAGCGGATGTCGACGTACCCCCAGCTCTCGTTCCCGATGAAGATCCAGAAACTGCCGGCGCCGAGAGTCGGCGGCGGTCCGCAGTCGCCCGAACAACGCCTCGCCGCGTGGCGACGTCAGGCCGAATACCTGGCGACGCTGAACCTGAGCGCGGGTCCCGAGTGGCGTTACGCCCTCAAGACGCTGCCGCGGCCCACGGGCAAGGGCACGCAGGTCATCTACACGGAATACGACCTGCCGCAGCGCACGCGACAGCCGCACGACGTGATCGTCGATTCGACCGGCATGGCGTGGTACGCGAGCTTCGGCGAGCAGATCCTGGGCAAGCTCGATCCTCGAACGGGAAAAATCACCGAGTATCCGATTCCCGTGCTGAAGCCCGGCGCGCCGACCGGCATTCTCGGCGTGCGGTTCGATCGGGATGAGAACGTGTGGCTCGGCATGCAATTTCAGGGCGGCATTGCGAAGTTCGATCGCAAGACGGAAACGTTCAAGACGTGGAGCCTTCCAGCTGAGCTGAACGGACCGCACGTCCAGATCAATCAGGTCGGCCCGGCCCGATCGTACGTCGACGGGAAAGTCTGGCTACAAGACGCCGGCACGTACACGGTCTTGCGTCTGGACATCGCATCCGGCAAGTTCGAAGTCTTCGAGCCGTACAAGATCCCGCGCCCCAACATCTACGACGTGATTCCGGATTCGAACAACAACGGATACTTCCTCGTGCTGGGCAGCGAGGACGTCGGCCGAATCGACGCCAAGACCGGCGAGATCAAAATCTTCAAGACGCCGACCGTCCGCTCGGGACCGCGGCGCGGCATGATGGACGCCCAAGATCGCCTGTGGTTCGGCGAGAACAACGGCGATCGGATCGGGATGTTCGATACGAAAACCGAGCGCTTTCAGGAATGGGCCGTGCCTACCGCGGGCGCCTGGCCCTACGATGCGACGGCGGACAAAGACGGCAACGTCTGGACTGGAGGCGAGTACACCGATCGCATCCTGCGTCTCGATCCAAGGAGCGGGCAGTTCGTCGAGTATCTTCTTCCGCGAGCGACGAACGTCCGGAGAGTGTTTGTCGACAATTCGACAACGCCTGTCACGTTCTGGGTGGGCAACAATCACGGCGCATCGATCGTCAAGCTCGAGCCGCTGGAGGCGTCGGCGTCCGTTGACACGCGGCGATGATCCACTTGCGGCGGTTCGAACACACGTGGTCGTGGGCGGGAACGTTGGCGGCCCGGCGCAGCGTCAGGTTTGGCGTGTTGAAATGATGTTCATAATAATGTATAGAACTACATATGAAAAACGTCCAGATTACGATTGACCAGGAGACGCTCAGCCGGGTCGATCGCATC
>JACPZV010000067.1 GCA_016195295.1 Acidobacteriota bacterium | reverse complement strand
GGACCTCGGCGGCGTGCGCGATCAGGTTCTCGAGCGATCCGTAGGTGGCAATCAGGTCGCGCGCGCCTTTTTCACCGATGCCCGGCACGCCTTTGATGTTGTCGATCGTGTCGCCCATCAGGGCGAGCACATCGACGACGTGATCGGGCGCGACGCCGAATTTCTCCTTGACGCCGTCGGCGTCGTACCACGTGCCTTCGTCGCGCGGGTTGAACACGCGGATGCCGTCGCGCACGAGTTGGAAGAAATCCTTGTCGCCGGTCACGATGGCCACGTTGAAGCCGGCCGCGGCCGCTTTTTCGACCAGCGTCCCAATCACGTCGTCGGCTTCGTACCGCTCGGAGGTGAGGATCGGCACGCCGAGCGCCTCGCACGCCGCGTGCACCATCGGAATCTGCTGGGCCAGCTCGTCTGGCATCGGCGTGCGGTTCGCTTTGTAATCGGCGGACAGATCGTCGCGGAACGTGCGGCCGGGTAAGTCGAACGATGCCGCGATGTACTCCGGCGTGTGATCGTTGATCAGCTTGCGCAGCATCGTGACGAAGATGTAGACGGCGTTGGTCGGCGCGCCCTGTGCGTTGCGCAGCAGTCCGCCTTCGGCGGTGCGGACCGGCGCGTGGTACGCGCGGTACATCTGCGAGCTGCCGTCGATGAGATAGACGATCGGGTTGGCGGTCATCAGCGCGACGAAATTTTTACTATATCATTGGCGTTCGTGCCGATTCGTCGCCGATCACGAATGAACGCGGAGCTCTGCGTTCTCTACGTTCTTTTTTCGTTCGCGAGCGCGGCGTGTGGTCGCGATCCGAACGGGCCGGGCCTTTTCCGTCAGTACGAGTACGAAGAGGAGATGTACCTCTCGCTCGACGGCAGCGCCACGCTCTACGTCAACACCTCGATCGCGGCGCTCAACGCGCTGCGCGGCACGTCGTTCGACGCGACGCCGAACGGACGCACCGATCGCGACGTCTTCCGCGCCTACTACACGACGCCGCACACCCGCGTCACCCGCGTCAGCCCGTATCGACGGAACGGCCGCCGGTTCGTCAGCGTGCGCCTGGACGTGGACGACATCGGGAAGCTAGGCAAGGCGGCGCCGTTTGCGTGGTCCACCTATCGATTTCGGCAGGAGGGCGCGGCCTTCGTCTTCACGCAGACCGTCGGCGCCGCGGCGGCGAAAGATGTGGGCGCGGTGGGCTGGACGGGCCGCGAGCTGGTCGCCTTCCGCATGCACGTGCCGAGCAAGATCAGCTTTCACAACACGGGTCGTGACGTCGGCCGCGGCAACATCCTGGCGTGGGAGCAGTCGCTCGCCGATCGTCTGCGTGGCACGCCGCTGACGCTCGAAGTGCGGATGGACATGCAATCGATCCTCTTCCGCGCGCTGTTCCTGTTCGGCGGCATGTTGCTTCTGGTCGCGATCGCGTTCGCGCTGGTGATCTGGTGGGCGCGCAAGTCGTAGGTGGGCGCGCAAGTCGTAGGCCGGGTCCTTTCGGACCCGGCATGACCAGGCGGGTCCGAAAGGACCCGCCCTGCATGGTACGTAGGCCGGGTCCTTTTGGACCCGGCGGCGGCAATCGCTCGAATATAGTAATATCGCTATATGCCGCGGTCGCTCCAGATCTTCAAGGCGGATTTCTTCCGCGCCCTGGCCCACCCGATCCGCATCCGCATCCTCGAGGTCCTCGGGTCAGGCGAACGGACCGTCCAGGAGCTCCAGGAGATGCTGGATCTCGACCAGCCCATCGTCTCCCAGCAGCTCGCGGTCCTGCGCGGCAAAAACATCGTCACGCCGCGCAAGCTCGGCACGACGACAAAATATGCGCTGAGCGACCCGCTCGTCACCAGGCTCCTGGTCGTCGCGCGCGAAATCTTCAACAACCACCTCGTCGATACCCAGACGATGTTGAAGGAGCTCAAACGGGAGGGGCGCCGGTAATCCGCGCGCGACGATGCGGCTGCTGTCGAAAATCTGGAGAACTGGAATCGCCACCGAGCTGCTGCAGGCCGGCGACCCGGAGGCGATCGAGATCGGCCGGGCGCTCGAGGCGCGCATTCAGCGGCTGTTCGGACGGGCGCTCGCCATTCGCGAAGTCGACGCGGGCTCCTGCAACGGCTGCGAGCTCGAAATCGCCGGGCTGACCGGTCCCGTCTACGACATGGAACGGTTCGGGATGCATTTCGTGGCGTCCCCCCGCCACGCCGACATGCTGCTCGTGACCGGACCCGTGACGCGGAATATGGAAATTCCGCTGCGCCGAACCTACGAAGCCGCCGCGTCCCCGAAATTCGTCGTCGCCGTCGGCGACTGCGCGAAGACCTGCGGCGTCTTCAAGGACAGCTACGCCGTCGTCGGCCCTGTCGAGTCCGTGATTCCCGTGGACGTTCACATCACGGGCTGTCCGCCTGAGCCGACTGACATCCTGCGCGGCATTCTCGAAGGGCTGAATCGTTTTCCAGAAAAGGCCGATCGGTGATGCCGTTCGGGAACCTCGCGCTGCTCGTCATGGTCGTCGGGTACGCCGCCGGCGCGTGCCTGTCGCTCCTGGCGCCGTCGGACCGTGCGGCTCGCTGGCTGACCACCATCGGCGCGGCGATCGGTTGTATTGGAGGCGTGGCTGCCGCCTCGAGCGTGCTCGCGACGCGCGTATCCGTGGACGCGACGCTCGCCTCTCTGGTGTCCACCGCCGGCGGCATCGTGATCCATCTGGATCTCCTCGGCGCGTTTTTTCTTCTGCTGGTCGCCGCGCTCGGTCTCCCCGCGGCGGTGTACGGCATCGCCTACACCGCCGAGTACGAGGGCCGCCATTCCCTCCGCGTGTTCGGGCTGATGTTCAACGGCTTCCTGCTCGGGATGAGTCTCGTTCCGTGCGCGGGCAACGTGTTCACGTTCCTCTTCACCTGGGAGCTGATGGCGATCGCCTCGTATTTTCTCGTGATGACCGAGAGCGAGAAGCGCGACACCCGGCAGGCAGGCTTGTGGTACGCGGCCATGACCCATCTGGGGCTTGTGCTGCTGCTGCCAATGTTCTTCCTGATGGCGGGCGGCAGCGAGGCCACGGCGTTCGCCGACCTGCGGACGACTGCCGCAGCCCTGACTCCAGGCACGCGTCACATCGTGTTCGTCCTTGCGCTGCTCGCGTTTGGGTCCAAAGCCGGCATCGTGCCGCTCCATGTCTGGCTCCCTCGGGCGCATCCGGCTGCGCCGAGCCACGTTTCAGCCTTGATGTCAGGCGTGATGATCAAGCTCGGCATCTACGGCCTGGTGCGCGTCACGTTCGACTTGATGTCCGGCGGACCCGCCTGGTGGGGAGGACTGCTGCTTGCGGTGGGATGCGTGTCGGCCCTGCTCGGCGTGCTGTACGCGCTGATGGAGCACGATCTGAAACGCCTGCTCGCGTACCACTCCGTCGAGAACATCGGCATCATTCTGATTGGTCTCGGCGCGGGCTCCATCCTGCACGCGCAGGGCCTGCCGGCGCTCGCGGCGATTGGCTTTGCCGGCGCCCTCTTTCATACAGTGAACCACGCCTGCTTCAAGGGGTTGTTGTTTCTTGCGGCGGGCAGCGTGATGCAGCAGACCCACACCGCCAACATGGAGGAGATGGGAGGGCTCATCAAGAGGATGCCGCAGACGGCCCTGTGTTTTCTCGTCGGGTCGGTCGCCATCGCGGCCTTGCCGCCGCTGAACGGTTTCGCGTCGGAGTGGCTCGTCTTCCAGTCGCTGCTGGCCGGTACGTCCATTCAGCGGCCGGAGATCGCCGTCGGCTTTCCGATTGCCGTCGGCATGCTCGCGCTCACCAGCGGATTGGCGGCCGCGTGCTTCGTCAAGGCGTTCGGGATCAGCTTCCTTGCGATGCCGCGTTCCAATCACGCAGCGCAGGCGCGCGAAGCCCACTGGTCGATGCGCGCGACGATGATCCTGCTGGCCGGCGGCTGCGTGACGCTGGGCCTGGCGGCGCCCCTCGCCGTCCGCGGACTGAATCGCGTCATCGACAGCGTGCCGGGTTTGTCGGCCGGTGAACCCCTGCCACGGTCACCGGGGCTCTGGCTCGTGGGGCCAGGCGGCAGCGCCCAGGTCTCGCCGCTGCTCATCGCGGTCCTGCTGGGTGCGATCGCGCTGGCCGTTCTCGTCGCGTTGCACGCGCGAGGATTTCAGGTCAGGCGCGCGGACACTTGGGGCTGCGGCCGAATCAGCCAGACGGCGCGCATGGAATACACCGCGTCCGCATTTGCCGAGCCATTGCGACGCGTCTTCACGGCGTTGTACCGGCCGACGGAGGACCTGAGCGTTGGCGTTCACCCCGACTCCCGGTACTTCGTGCAATCCATCACGTACACCAGCCAGGTCGTGCCCTGGTTCGAAACGGCCTTCTACGATCCCGTGACTCGAGGCGCACGGGGTCTTGCGGCGCAGGTTCGCCGACTGCAGGCCGGCTTTCTTCATCTGTACCTGCTTTATGTGACCGTGGCGCTCGTGGCCGCTCTCGCCGTCGCGTGGTGGTTCAAATGAGTCGATACATCGCGCTGTTCGTTCAGCCGCTCCTCGCCCTCGCGCTCGCGCCGGCGCTCGTCGGTTTCATCCGCTGGCTGAAAGCGCGACTCCAGAGTCGGCGCGGCGCGCCGGTCTGGCAGCCGTATTCCGAAATCCGGAAGCTGTTCGGCAAGGAGGCCGTGGTCTCGCACACCGCGTCGTGGCTGTTTCGAGCGACGCCGTTCGTCGTCTTCGGCACGGGCGTCATCGTCGCCTCGCTCGCGCCGATCGTGATTGTTCCCGCCGGTCCCCTCGTAGTCGGCGATGTCTTCGCGGCCGTGTATCTGTTGCTGCTCGGGACGTTCTTTCTGGCGCTCGCCGGGCTCGACACGGGCTCGCCCTTCGGCGGCATGGGCGCCAGCCGTGAGATGACCGTGGTCGCGCTGACCGAGCCGACCGTGGCCTTGTCCATCGTCGCGCTCGCGCTGAACGCGGGGTCGACCAACTTTTCGCAAATCGTCTCACGCACGCTCGCCGAGCCCAGCGCGGCGCTCGGGCCCGGACATCTGCTCGCGTTTGCGGCGCTGTTCATCGTGACGCTCGCCGAAACCGGGAGGCTGCCCGTGGACAACCCGTCCACGCATCTCGAGCTGACGATGATTCACGAAGCGATGATCCTCGAGTACTCCGGCCCTTACCTCGCGCTCATCGAGTGGGCGGCCGCGTTGAAGCTGCTCGTCTTTCTCGCGCTCGCCGCGAATCTTTTCATGCCGTGGGGCATCGCGTTGTCGCTGTCTCCCGTCGCCGTGACGGTCGGGGTGGTCAGCCTCGTCTCGAAGCTGGGCGTCCTCGCGGTAGCGATCGCCGTGCTGGAAACGCGCGTCGCCAAGCTCCGCCTGTTTCGTGTGCCCGAGCTGCTGAGCGCGTCGTTCGTGCTCGCGCTGCTCGCCGTCATGTCGACGTTCCTGGTGAGGTAAGCCTCGTGGACGGTACGTTCTCACAATTGGTGATGCTCGGCAGCAGCGGCATGCTGCTCACCGCGCTCATCGTGCTCTGGCGCAAAGGCATCCCGGCGTACGTCACCGCGTATCGCTGGCAGGCCTGGCTGTTGGCGGCCATCACTGGGACCGTGGCCTATTACGGCCGTGACCCGCGGCTGTACTGGGTGGCGGCCTTGTTGCTCGCCTTGAAAGGCGCGGCGATTCCCGCGCTGCTCGGCACGATGCAACGGCGGTTTGGCGCGCAGCGGGAGGCGACGCCGTACGTGAACACCGAGACGTCGCTCGTGATTGCCAGCTTGCTCGTCTTGTTCGCCTACGTCCTGGCTCGGCCGTGGATGGCGGTGACCGATCTGCCCACGCGCCAGGGACTGCCCCTGGCGCTGGGGCTCCTCTTCGTGAGCCTGTTCATCGTGGTGAGCCGAAAGAAGGCGATCACGCAGGTGATTGGCTTCCTCATGCTCGAGAACGCGATCGCCCTGCTCGCGGCCGTAGGCACTCGCGGCGTGCCGCTGCTCGTCGAGCTCGGCGTGTTCCTCGACGCGCTGATGGGATTTCTCGTGATGCAGATTTTCGTCTATCACATCCACGAAACGTTCAACACCATCGACGTCGAAGAGTTGGCACGGCTTCGGCATTGAGATGGTGATGGTCAACGTATCGCTGACGCTGCTCTTGATGCCGCCGCTGCTCGCGACATGTGTCGCCATTCTCGCGCGGCCGTCTCGGCCGGTCGTCGGCTGGATGAGCGTGATCGCATCGAGCGTCTCTTTCGCGGCCAGCATCGCGCTGTGCGTCGCCGTGGTGCCCGCGGAACCGCCCGCCGATCCGGCGGCGACGCTGTGGCGGGTCGACGCGCTGTCGGCGCTGCTCGCGCTGTGCATCGCGTTTGTCGCGCTCCTGGCGTCGGTCTTCGGTCCGGCCCTCGGCCGCGCCGAGAGCGAGAATGCGTCGCAGACCCGCCAGTTCCACATTTTTTCGAACGCGTTCGCGCTCGCCATGCTCGCGGCAGTGACCGTTCAGAACGTCGCCCTCATGTGGGTCGCCATCGAAGCCACGACCATCACCTCCGCGATGGTCATTCCGTTGAATCGCACCAAAGCGTCGGTCGAGGCGTCCTGGAAGTACATCCTGATCTGCTCGGTCGGCATCGCGCTGGCCTTTGCGGGCACCGTGCTCGCGTACTTCGATTTCGTGGCGACGGCAGGCGAGGTCCCGGGCGCGCTGAACTGGACCGTCCTGCGAGAAGCGGCGCGCGCGCTTCATCCGCAACTGCTGCAGCCGGCGTTCGCGTTCATCGTCATCGGCTACGGTACGAAAGCCGGTCTCGCGCCGATGCATACGTGGCTGCCCGACGCGCACTCCGAGGCGCCGTCTCCGATCTCCGCCATGATGTCCGGCGTGCTGCTCGCCGTCGCGATGTACGCGATCGCGAGGTGGAAGGCCGTGGTTGACGCCTCCGTGGATCCTTCGTTCACTAACGGCCTCCTCATCGGCTTCGGGCTTCTGTCGATGACGATCGGAGCGTTCAGCCTGGTCGTTCAGCGCCACTACAAGCGCATGCTCGCGTATTCGAGCGTCGAGCACATTGGCCTGGTCAGCATCGGCCTGGCCCTCGGTCCGCTCGGCACGTTCGCCGCGCTGCTGCACGTCGTCAATCACGCCGTGGCCAAATCCATGAGCTTTCTCCTGGCCGGCCGCATTCTGCGTCGCTACGGGACGACTGAGATCGCCAAGGTCACCGGTCTGCTAAAGGTCCTGCCGTGGACCGGCGCGTTGTTTGCCGTCGGCGTCCTCGCGCTGGTCGGGTTGCCGCCATTCGGCTTGTTCGTGTCCGAGTTTCTCCTCGTGCGTGCGGCGATCGTGACCGGGCGTCTCTGGGTGGCGGCCGCGGTACTCGTGCTCCTGCTGACCGTGTTCATCTCGCTCATCAATCACCTGAACCGCATGTTGTACGGCGATGCGCCGGCCGGCGTGGCCATCGGCGAGCGGCGCGGCTGGTCGGCCGCGGCATTCGCCGTGTCCGTTGCCGTGCTGATCGTCCTCGGCGTGACGCTGCCGCGGCCGATTGCGACGCTGATCGATCTGTCGGTGCGAGGACTCATCCCATGACGACGACGATCGACGCCGTCCGGCGCGCCGTGGCCGGCCGGCCGCTGTTAGTGACCAGCGTCACCACGCCGCGCGCCAACGAGCTGCACTGCCGCGTGTCTCCGCCGAACGTCAAGGACGTAGGCGACCTCGCGTGCCGCGTGCTCGGCGCGGACTTGATTCTCATGGCCGCCGACGATCGCCGGAGAGAATCGGGCGCTTTCTTCGTCCACTATCTTTTCGCGCACCGCGCGGACAACTGGTTTCTTCACGCGTCCACTCGACTCGAGGCCTCGGCGCCGGAATTGCCGTCGCTCGCGCGGTACCATTTTCCGGCGTCGCGCTTCGAACGCGAGATCAGGGATCTGCTCGGCATCATCGTCACCGATCACCCGGATCCGCGACCGCTCGTCAAGCACGCCTTCTGGCCGGACCAGTACTACCCGCTGCGAAAAAATGTCAGGCCTCCGGAGTTCGCCGATGATGGGCGGCCGTTTCCGTTCACGGCGGTTGGCGGAGAGGGCGTGTACGAGATTCCAGTCGGCCGCGTGATGGGTGAAACCATCATCGACATGAAGTCGCGCCTTTACTTCACGCACAAAGGCACCGAGAAACTCTTCGAGCGGCGAGACCCCGTCGACGGCGTGGACCTCGCCGAGCGCGTCTCGGGAGACACGAGCGTCGGGCACGCGTTGGCGTACTGTCAGGCGGTCGAAGCGGCGGCGAACGTCGAGCTGCCGCCACGGGCCGGCGATCTGCGCGTGATTCTGCTCGAGCTGGAGCGCCTGTACAACCACGTCGCGGACGTGGGAGCCATCGCGAACGACACCGGATTTGCCGTCGCGCACGCGCATTGTTCCCGGATTCGCGAGCAGCTCCTCCGGCTGAACAAAGCGCTCACCGAGTCGCGGCTCCTCCGCGGCGTCCTGTGCCCGGGCGGCCTGGTGCGCGACCTGCCGGTGCCGGTCGACCTTCAGGCGCGCGTCGAGGCGGCCGTCGCCGATTTCGATGAAGTTGTCGAGATCTGCCTGACCAACACGCTGGTTCTGGATCGACTCGAAGGCACCGGTGTCCTGAAATCGGAGCTGGCCAAGGATCACGGCGTCCTGGGGTACGTGGCGCGCGCGTCCGGCCTCGACATCGACGTCAGGCGCGACCATCCGTTCGCGTCGTATCAGCACTTGAAATTCAGCGTGCCCGTTTTCACCGCAGGCGACGTGAAGGACCGAATGAACGTCCGAGTCGAGGAGGTGCACGAGTCCGCGGCATTGATTCAGCAGGCGTGCCGTCGTCTGTCGCCGGGTCGGACGCGAGCCAGTCTCGGCCCCATCGCTCCGTTCGCGCCCGCCTTCGGGCTGGTCGAAGGGTGGCGCGGCCGCATCGTCCACTGGGTCATGACGTCGGAGGACGGCCGACTGCACCGCGTGAAGATCGTCGATCCGTCGTTTTTCAACTGGCCGGCGCTGTCTCAGGCGCTCGTCGGCAACATCGTTCCTGATTTTCCGCTGTGCAATAAGTCGTTCAACCAGTCGTATTCGGGTAACGACCTGTGAGAGATGGACGGCGAGCATCATCCAAAGGCAGATCAGGCTATAGCGCCCTTCATCCTCAGCTGCGTCACGGAACCTGATAAAATAAGGGTGTTCACATCACGAGGAGCGGGCACATGCCGAACAGGGCCGAGATCGCGCCGACCATCCTGAGTGTCGAGAGGAGCATTCTCAGATTCCTCAAGAATAGCCCTCAGCCAGTGAGCCCCTCTGAGTTGTTCGTTCAGAAGACCTTGGATGGCAACTCGACCGCGGACGAGCGTCGAAAGGCGCTCTGGAATCTGGTCGACCGAGGCAAGGTCAAGATCCTGGCGGATCTGAAACTGAGAGCCGGGTAGAGACCGCCATCGAGAGGCTGCTTCGTGCGCCTCGACCGCCTGCACGTTGAACCAAAGAAAACTGCTGAACAATGGCATGACACCCGTTCGCCGGGGCGGCACGACCGCGACCGGCTGCTTTACTCCTCCGCTTTCCGGAGGCTCGCCGGTGTCACGCAGGTCGTCGGACCGCTTGAAGGCTACATTTTTCACAACCGACTGACCCACACGATCGAAGTGGCCCAAGTCGCTCGAAGCCTAGCCGAGGATCTGCTCGGCCGGCATCCGACGCTCGCGCACAATCTTGGCGGTATCGATCCTGATGTTGTTGAAGCCGCGGCGCTTGCGCATGATCTGGGACATCCACCCTTTGGCCACGTCGCCGAGAAACAGCTGGACGCGCTGGTTCGACAGGCTGGCGATCCAGATGGTTTCGAAGGCAACGCTCAGTCGTTTCGCATTGTCGTCTGGCTTGCTGCTCATCGCAGGCGATACCGGGGCCTGAACCCCTGTCGGGCAACCCTCAACGCAATCCTGAAGTACCCCTGTTTTCGGGCTCGCTCGAAGAAATCCAAGTCTTACAAAAAGTTCGGCGCCTACCGCACGGAACGGCAAGCATTCCTGTTCGCCCGTGCAGGATTCGGCCGCTCGGCGCGACAGGGGTTGGAAGCGTCGATCATGGACTACGCCGACGACGTGGCGTACAGCGTTCACGACTTTGACGACTTCACGCGGGCGGGCTTGGTCTCTGTCGATCTTCTGAAGTTTGACGCGGGCAGCTTCCAGCGTTTTCTCACGAGGTGGGAGGCCACCGGAGAGTTTAGTCGCCGGACGGTGCGGAAGTACGCGGACCGTTTGCAGCAACTCCTGTGGTTGATCATGCCGTCTGGCGAACGCTACCGCGGCACATTCTCGGATCGCGCGGTCCGCCGCACGATTGCCTCGTTTCTCATTTCGAAGTACATCCACGGCGTCAAGCTGGTCAGAGACGGCTTGGATGTTTCTGAAGACATCAAGGTCGAGCAAGCGTTCTTGCAGCGGATCGTGTGGGAGCAGGTGATCACGTCGCCGTCGTTGGGCACTCAACAAGTCGGGCAGAAAAACATCATCACGAACCTCTTCAGGACCTACTTGACGGCTATTCGCGAGCGCAATCGGGAGATAGTGCCTGCCGCTTATGAGGAAGAACTGCACTTGTTGGGTCGCGCACGCCGGGGTACCAAGAGGCGACGACCTTCGCGGGCAGAGATACGACTAGCAGCCGACATTGTGGCAGGACTCACGGACCATCAGGCGTCGCTCATGCACGCGCGCTTCTCTGGGATGAACGCCGGATCGGTGGCGGATCTGTACGCGAGATAACCTGCGCCGTCCACTGACGAGCTGTCGATGGTCGTGGCCGGCGGCCCGATACAGGCCGCCTATCCCGCGTGGCGTGGAGATGGCGCGTGCGGCGTGACCGACACGAAGGGTCCACGCTATGCTACGTCGATGCTCAGAACGGGCCGTTCACGCTTCCTAGGCGTCACCCTGGCGCTCACAACGTTGGTCAGCGGCTCGCATGCCGCGCCTCCGACGCCGATCCTCGTCGAGCTGTTCACGTCGGAAGGCTGCGAAGATTGCCCGCCGGCCGACAAGGTACTCGAGCAGTTGATCCGCACGCAGCCGGCGAGCGGCGCCGACATCATCGGCGTCGGCGAGCACGTGGACTACTGGGATCGCCTCGGGTGGAAAGATCGGTTCTCGTCCGCCGCGCTGACGAAGCGTCAGGGGCTGTACGCCGCCCGCTTCGGCAACGGGAGCATTTACACGCCGCAGATGGTGGTCGATGGGCGGATGGAATTCGTCGGCAGCGATGCGGCCGCCGCGCGGCGCGCGATTGGCAAGGCGATCGCGCAGTCGCACGGCGTCATTGGCATCGTCGCGCGGCCCTTTCCCGCCTCCGCTGACGCTGCGGCGAGGCTCGCCGAAGCGCCGGAGGCGCGAAGGCGGCAGGGCCGCGATCGTCGCGACGCTGAAAGCGTCGCGCTACAGGTCAGGGTTTCGGATCTGCCGAAAATCACGCACGGCGATCAGGCCGACATCGTCGTCGCGATCACCGAAGACGGCCTGCGGTCGGACGTCACACGCGGCGAGAACAAGGGGCGCACGCTGACGCACGCCGCGGTCGCGCGCTACATGGCGACGATCGGCGGGGCGGCAGCCGCCGGCCCATCGTCTGCGAGCGCGGACATCGCGATCGCGCCGGACTGGCAGCGCGATCAACTCAAGGTGATCGCCTTCGTTCAGGAACGCGCCAGCCGCCGGATCCTCGCCGCTGCCGCGCTGCCGCTGAAGAACGTCCGCCCGTGAACGAGTATCCGTACTGGTGGGACACGGTGCCGGGCCTGCGGCCCGGAAGTGAGAACTTAGAACTTAGAACTGGGAACCCAGCCAACCCAGCCACACCAGCCCCCAGCCCCCAGCCCCCAGCCCCCGGGCCGCGAAGCGATGTCCTTGTGATCGGAGCGGGGTACACGGGCCTCGCGGCCGCGCGTCAGCTCGCACGATCCGGCGCGTCCGTGCTCGTGCTCGAGCGCGAGCGCGTCGGCTGGGGCGCCAGCTCGCGCAACGGGGGCCAGGTCCTCACCGGACTGAGACTTGATCCGGCGACCCTCGTCCGCCGGTACGGCGAAGTCCGAGCGCGACAGGTGTTCGGCGTCGGCGAGCGATCGATCGCACGGCTCGAAGCGCTGATCGCGGAAGAACACATCGACTGCGAGTACGCGCGGACGGGACACGTGCAGGCCGCGTGGAAGCCCGCGCACTTCGACGCCCTTCGAGACGAACAGGCGCTGCTGGCGCGCGTCTTCGGTCATCGCGTCGAGCTCGTGTCGCGAGCGGATCAGCGAGCGGAAATCGGCACGGATCGGTATCACGGCGTCCTGGTGGACGAACGCAGCGGCGCGCTGAATCCTGCGCGCTACGTCCACGGTTTGGCGGCGGCCGCGGTTCGCGCGGGCGCGTGCGTGCGGACGGGCGTCGCCGTCACGCGAGTGCAGCGCGAATCGATGGAGTGGCGCGTCGCGACCACCGATGGGGACGTCACCGCACGGAACGTCCTCGTGGCGACCAACGGCTATACGACCGGCGTCACGCCGAGCCTGCAGCGCTGCTACGTGCCCGTCGGCAGCTACATCATCGCCACCGAGCCGCTGCCGCCGGATCGGGCCGCGGCGATTCTGCCGCGCGGGCGGATGGCGTTCGATTCGAAGAATTATCTGTACTACTTTCGCGTGACCTCGGATCGGCGCCTGCTGTTCGGCGGACGCGCGGAATTTGCGGCGCCCCGTGCGGACACGACGCGTCGCGCGGCGGCGATTCTCCGCCAGGGCATGATTGACGTGTTTCCCGATCTCGCGGCGGCGCGCATCGACTACGCGTGGGGTGGGAACGTCGCGTTCACGCGCGACCAGTTGCCGCACGCCGGCGTCCTGGACGGGATGTTCTACGCCGGCGGCTACTGCGGTCACGGCATCGCGATGGCGACGCACCTTGGCGAACAGATCGCGCGCCGGATCGCCGGCGAATCGCCCGCGGCCGAGCATCCGCTGTTCGACGATCGTTTTTCGACGATTCCGCTGTACGACGGCCGGCCGTGGTTCCTGCCGCTCGTCGGCGCGTATTACAGGTTTCTTGATCTGATTACGTAGGCCGGGTCCTTT
>JACPZV010000571.1 GCA_016195295.1 Acidobacteriota bacterium | reverse complement strand
GAGCCCGAGATCGTGACGCCGCCGATGTCGGCGGGCGGAGGACTCTGCGCGAGCGATTCCCCGGCGCTCCCGAGGGCCGCCATGACCGCCGCGATACGCAGGACGAGAGACCACGCTGCCGTCCCGGAGGCGCGAGATCCGATCGTCCTGAAGCGCATGTCCCCACCGTTCGTCCCAAAAGTGCGTTGCAGAATTAGCTTCACGGGGCCTGTCGCCGACCCTTCGACGTGGCTCAGGGTCGTCGTGAGCTTGCCGAACGACGAACAGCCCCTCCCAGCCACCCACCGCGGTCAGCTAATTCTTCAACGCGTTCTAAGCTAAGGGCGATCGGCGAGTGTTTCGTCGATGCTCTCGTCGATCCAGCGGCAGACATCGCTCAGTGCGTCGTACGCGGCGACCACGGACGGGTACCGATCGCCGAGCCGCTCCCAGCTTCGCGGCGGCCGACCGACGCGTTCCGGCGTTTCAGCGATGACAGACGAGGTCCGATGTTGTTCCATAGCGCGCCTCATACAAATCCAGGCACTGCGAGCACAACCCCTGCTCGATGCGCCACGAGGGATTCTCTTCTCGAATCGCGGCCACAACCGGCGGCACGATCCTGGAGACACGATCATCGAGCGATGCAGCGGGGAATCGGCACACGGGGCACCGACCCGCGCCCGCATGCGCTGGCCCTGTCGCAAACGTCGCGAACGCCACCATGGCCCCGTGCGTGGGCCGGTCCGCATCCCACCAGATCTCGAAGGCGCTCGGGCCGTCCTCGCCGAGCATCGCAAACGCGGCGGTGAACTCGTGCAGTCGCGTGTCGCGCGTCGCGGCGCTCCCGAATCCCGCGCGCGCGAGGCGGCCGTCGATCGTCGCATCCCACACGACCCTATACCGGTCGCGCAGCATGTTGTCGGCCGACGGCCCACCATCGGACGGCGGCAGCGTTCGCTCGTATCCGAACGCCGGATCGAGCATGTCCGCCACGTGCATCAGCTCGTGCCGCAGAAAGGCCTGCAGGGTGTCCTGGTCGAGGAGCGACTCCGGTCTCAGTCGCAGAACGAGCAGGGGTCCGGCGCGGACATGCGCGCGGGACGCGGGGTCGATCAGATCCGCCCCTTCCTCGGCACGCGCGATGGCGCGGACGATGCGTCCGCCACACAGGCGGCCGGTGAAGCCGGCGTGCTCGTTGACGGCCGCTTCCACTCTGGCTTGAAGCCCGAAGCGCGCGAACCACCGAAGGTTGAGCGCGCGAAACTGCGCGTCGCGTGACTCGGGATCGCGGACGTCGTAGATCCGATCGCGCTCACGCCTGAAAGCCCGCGCCACGTCGCGGTCCGTGCGGCGCTCAGCCAGCAGGACGGCTTCTTCCATCAGATCGGGCGCGATGGAGAGCGGGATCATGGCCGTCGCTGTATCTGAATCAGCTCGGGAGCCGTGCCACACGCCATAGGCGCGTCATCCTCCATCTCGGGACGAACGACGAGGTCGATGGGGCCCTCGGCGATCGCCAGGCGGCGGCATTCCGCGTCGAGAAGATCGAGCAGGACGGCGCCGAGGCGGCCGAACAGGCCGTCGGCATCTTCGACGGCCAGCCGCGTCGCGAACGCACGACCGAAGTGACCGAGATGATCGCGAAGAAACGTGCGCGCGGCGTCGCGTGTCGCGTCGAGCGTCGCCTCGTCTCGGGCGTGACTGCTCAGCAGCAGCGCCTCTTTCCGATTCAGGAAGTCCATGAACTCGCACTGGCAGGCCACGTGATCGGCGCGCTCGTCTGCGGCCAGCGCCGGTCTCAGACCGAACGCCAGGTAGTAGCCCGCGATGTCGGCCAACTGCTGCGGCTGGTGAAACTGGTTGTCGGCGCCGTACTCGGTTTCGCACGCACAGATCAGGCCGCGCGTCGTGTGACCGAACAGCCGCACGAAGCTGGCGGTCAACGTGTCGACGTTCGGGATTGTGAGCGAGACCAGCGCGTCGCTCGCCTCGGGATGTAGCGCGAGGCTTTCAGCCGAGCGTCGTGGCTCGCCTGCCGCCTTCGCGCCTCCGGCGCTTCGGCGAGCCTCGCCGTAGCGTGAGCGGAGGCGGGAAAGGCTCGCCCTACGTCCGCCCGACTCCGTCGCAAGGCTGAGCTGCCGCAGCGCGGCGACGACCGTGGCGAATCGCTCGTGGGCGCCCATCCGGCGCAGTCGCTCGGCGGTCGGTGTCTGGAATCCGAGCGACAGCGCGCGGTACACGACGGCCCGCGCGAGCGCGGCGTCGGTGACAGACACAGAGAGGGCGGAGAACTCGGAGGGTGAGCAGCCACCGAGACTCGGAGACACAGAGGTTGAACGGGTACCTTTTTCTCTCGTCTCCGAGTCTCCGTGTCTCCGTGGCTTCATTTCTTTCTCCGATCGCTCCGCCGCCTCCGAGCCCTCTTAGATGGAGTTGGCGTGGGCGTTCGATCGCACGTGTACCGGCTCCTCGACAGTGGTGCGGAACAGCTCGCGCCCGTCTTTGCCGAAGGCAATGACCGTGTCGTTGTAGAGCTCCACCTTGCGCCCGTGCAGCATGCCCTCGTAGATCTTCGGCCCCTCCTTGATGTCGTAGCGGAAGATGATCCGGTTCGAGCGCCGGAACAGCTGGAGCACCGCGAGCAGCTCGCGGCTCGGGCTCACGTAGTTGTCGATCGCGCGGTCCACGCCGGGGCCGAACATCTGCCGGAGGTACGGGCGCGGCACCCAGCGCGGCGGGATGTAGTAGCCGTTGGGCTGCGTGCCGAACTGCGGATACAGCGGCAGCGCGACCTTCGCGACGTGAACGAGGAAGTACAGAGGGTGATAGCGATCCTCGGCCCAGGTGCCGTCCTCGGCCACGTTCACCAAGCCCTGCATCCGGATCTGGCCGATGCACGCGGCCATGCACCGCGTTTCCATCGGCACGCCCTCGGTCTCGGGATCCGTGCCTTCAACGCGTGGATAACAGGCGATGCACTTCTCGCTGGTGCGCGTGTTGCCGCGGTACATGCTCTTCTTGTACGGACACGCCTCGACGCACTTGCGGTAGCCGCGGCACTCCGACTGATCGAGCAGGACGATGCCGTCTTCAGGGCGCTTGTAGATCGCCTTGCGGGGACACGCGGCAAGGCAGGCCGGATAGGAGCAGTGGTTGCAGATGCGGGCGAGGTAGAAGAACCACGTGTTGTGGATCGGCAGCTGTGCGCCCTTTTCATCCAGCTTGTTGCGCACGCCGCGCGAACCGACCGGATTGTCCTCGTAGATGTTCGGCGAGTTCCATTCCTCGTCGGTCGGCAGGTAGCCCAGTACGCGGGCGCTGTCGGGCGTCAGCGTCTTCGCGCCGGCTTCGAACACCGTCTGTCCTTCGAATTTGCCGTAGGGTCCGAAGCGGCCGTCGGCAGGCTTGCCGCCCCAGACCTGGCCG
>JACPZV010000542.1 GCA_016195295.1 Acidobacteriota bacterium | reverse complement strand
GCGATCTACGACGAAACCGCCAGCGCCTACGTCGACAAGAACATCGTACTGGGGTCGGCGCGCGCCGCGAATCTGAAGGTCACCGATCCAGGACTGCGCCGGCTCTACCTCATGTACAGCATCAACGGGTTCATCGACGGCAATCTCCCGCTGCTCACGATGAAAAAGGGCGAGCGCGTGCGGTGGTACCTGATGTCGAACAGCAACGAAGAGGACGCGCACGGCGCGCACTGGCACGGCCAGACGGCGGTCGCGAGCGGCATGCGGACCGACACGGTGCCGCTCGGACCGATGGCGATGACGGTGGCCGACATGATCCCGGACAGCGTCGGCACGTGGCTGTTCCACTGTCACGTGAACGATCACTTCGAGGGCGGAATGCAGGGGTTGTTTAGGGTGACTGAGAAGTAAGAAGTTAAAAGTCTAAAGTTAAAAGTAAGAGAGGACACGGTGAAGAAAATCGTCGTCTCGATTCTGTGCGTGATTGCCGGAAGTGCGCTGACGGTTCGCGCGCAGACGGGAGCGCAGAAGGGCGAGTGGCGGACGTACGGCGGCGATCTCGGACACACGAAGTACTCGCCGCTGGATCAGATCGACAAGACCAACGTGAAGAACCTGCGCATCGCGTGGCGCTGGCTGTCCATCGACGAAGGTCTGAAATCCAGGACCGATCTGCCGAACACGCTGCGTGGGCCGATGTACCTCAACGAGGCGACGCCGCTGATGGTCCACGGCGTGCTCTACACGTCGACCGCCTTCAGCCAGGTCGCGGCGATCGACGCGCGCACGGGCAAGACGCTGTGGAGCTACGACCCGGTGGTGTACACGGACGTCCGTCCGCCCGAGCACGGCTTTCTCATGCGCGGCCTCAGCTATTGGACCGACGGAAAGGAAGAGCGGCTTCTCTCCGCCGGCGGCCTCGCGTATCTGCTCTCCATCGATGCGAAGACAGGAAAACCTGACCCGAACTTCGGCGACAAGGGCCGCGTGGATCTCAGGGAAGGCCTCGGCCGGCCGTTCAACACGCGCATCTACTCGGTCAATTCGCCGCCCGTGATCTGCCGCGACGTCGTCATCGTCGGATCCACGATGCCCGAGAACGTGACGGCGAAGGACATGCCGCCCGGTCACATTCGCGGCTACGACGTTCGCACCGGAAAGATGAAATGGATCTTCCACACGATCGCGCAGCCGGGCGAGTTCGGCGACAAGACGTGGGAGAAGGATTCCTGGGCCAGCACCGGCGGCGTGAACATCTGGACGAACATGAGCGCCGACGAGGAGCTCGGGTACGTCTACCTGCCGGTCGGTACGCCGATGAACGATTTCTACGGCGGCGAGCGGCTCGGCGACAATCTCTTCGCCGATTCGCTCGTGTGCATTGAAGCCAAAACGGGCAAGCGCGTGTGGCACTTCCAGTTCGTGCACCATCCGGTCTGGGACTACGATCCGCCGGGCGCGCCGAACCTGATCAATCTGAAGATCGGCGGCCGCACGGTGAAGGCGGTCGCGCAGATCACCAAGCAGGGCTACATCTTCGTGTTCGATCGCGTCACGGGCAAGCCGGTGTGGCCGATCGAAGAGCGGCCGGTTCCGCAGTCGGCGCTGCCGGGCGAGCGCACGGCGCCGACGCAACCGTTTCCGACGAAGCCTCCGCCCTTCGAGCGATTCGGCATCACCGAAGACGATGTGATCGACTTTACGCCGGAGCTGAAGGCGGAAGCGCTCGCGATTCTGAGGAAGTACGATTTCGGTCCGCCGTACACACCGCCCACCGAGCGCGGCACGATCGTCAAACCCGGCTACAGCGGCGGCGCCAACTGGTGGGGCGCGGCGTTCGATCCCGACACGGGATTTCTCTACGTGCCGAGCTGGGCGGCGTTCTCGATGGCGGCGATGAACAAGCAGACAGGCGATCGCGCGTTCATGGGCTACGCGCCCGCGTCGGGCCGCGGCGATGGTGGGCTCGCGTGCTGCATCGGCGGACCGCGCGGCCTGCCCCTGTTCAAACCGCCGTACAGCGCGATCACCGCGTACGACCTGAACAAGGGAGAGAAGCTCTGGGCCGTCCCGCACGGCGACGGTCCGCGCGATCATCCGGAACTGCGCGCGCTGCACCTGCCGGCGCTCGGCTCGCTCGAGAAGCCGGGCGGACCGCTGCTGACGAAGACGCTGCTGTTCATCGGCCAGGGCCTGGACTCGGCAAAGTTCCGCGCGTTTGACAAGAAGACAGGCGAGGTCGTGTGGGAGTTCGATCTGCCGGGCAAGTCGTCGGCCGCGCCCATCACGTACATGCTGGACGGCAAACAGTACATCGTCGTGGCGATCGGCGCCCGCGATCACCCCGACGAGTACGTCGCGTTTTCGCTTCCGTGAACGCTCTTTCAGCCTCGAACGTGTGAAGCCGCTCGATGTGTGCGGCGCGCTATTCACTCAGTACTTGTCGTAGCCCTCGGTCAGCTCGATGTACACACCGGAAGGGTCCGTGATGTACGCGATGTTGAGGCCGATCGCGGGAACATTTCGAAACGGGATATCGAACTTCACGCCGCGGGCCTCGAGCTTCTTGCAGAAGGCTTCGAGATTCTTGACCTCGAATCCGATGTGATCGACCGTCCGGCCTTTCGTCCCGACGGTTGGCGTCGCGGACGTCGCGAACGAGAGGTTCATGCCCGGCGCATCCGCGGTCGTTTCAATCGTCCCGCGCTTGCGCGGCACGAGCGAAAACGTCTCGACGTACCAATCGCGCAGCTTCACGTAGTCGGCCAGCAGGAAGTGCAGGTGATAGGCCGAGGCCTTCACGGGAAGCGACTTGTCCTCCTGCAGTTCGATTTTGATGTTGTCGGGCCCCATCAGGTACGCGTTTGGGAAGCCTTCGGCACCGGTGAATTCACGTCCCACCTGATAGCCCGCGGCGCGCCAGCCCTGTATCACCTCGGCGATGTTGCGAACCTTGAAGCCGAAATGATCCATCACCGTTCCCTCGGAGCCGCCGGTGGGCTCGGCCTGCCGGAAGGCGATCAGCATGCCGGGCAGCTTGACCGCGACGAGCGGCCCCTTCTGCACGACGACGCCGCCGAAATGATCGACCCAGAGCTTCTTGTGGACCTCGACGTCCTTGACGTTCAAGTGCACGTGGCCGTACGTGATGCCGGCCGCGTTGGGCGGCGCGAGCTGGGCATACGCGGGCGTCGCGATCGACAGCGCCAGGACCGAACCGAGCAGCAGCTTCATAGTCATTTCTCCCGGCCATACGATACACCGTGATGCGGCTCGGCGAGCCAACCGAAGACAATGGCGAACTCATCGACGGGCGCACCCGGAGGCCGAATTCGGCGTATAGTTCCGCGATCAGAAAATCGCCGGCTCCATGGGAGGCTGCGTATGCGCCGATTTATTGCTCTGGTCGTTCTTGCCGCGCCGCTCGCTGCCACCGCGCTGCTCCGCGCAGCCGGCGATCCGCCGGCCTGGGCGTATGCCATCCCGCTGCCGCCGACGCCCGGCGCGCCCGCGGCCGCCCCGGACACATCGATGAAGCAGCTTCCCGGCAGCACGCTGAGCTTCACGCGGCAGCAGATCGCAGACGGATTCGGCCCGGCCGACTGGTTTCCCGGCGACCACCCGACGATGCCGGACATCGTCGCGCACGGGAAGCGGCCGGATGCCCGCGCCTGCGCCCTCTGTCATATGCCGAATGGGAAGGGCCGGCAGGAGAACGCGGGCGTCTCGGGTTTGCCCGTCTCCTACTTCATCCAGCAGATGAACGATTTCCGCAGCGGCGTTCGCAAGAGCGCGGAACCGCGGAAGGCCAACACGAACGTCATGATCGCGATCGCGAAAGCGATGACGCCGGACGAGATCAGGATCACCGCCGAGTACTTCGGAGCCATGAAGTGGACGCCGTGGATCAGGGTCGTCGAGACCAGCACCGTGGCGAAGATGGAGAGCCGGGGAGGCATCTGGATCCCCGTCGAGGGCGGTCAAAAGGAACCCATCGGCGTGCGCATCATCGAGACGCCGGAGAACCCGGAACGCACCGAGATTCTGCGTGACCCGCGCTCGGGCTTCATCGCGTATGTGCCGGTGGGGAGCATCAGGAAGGGCGAAGCGCTCGTCAAGACCGGCGGCAACCGCAAGACGGAGGAGTGCGGCGTGTGCCACGGCGCGGATCTGCAGGGGCTCGGTCCGGTGCCCGGGATCGCGGGTCGTTCGCCCAGCTACTTGGTGCGTCAGATGTACGACATGCAGGCCGGCGCCCGCCACGGCGAGTGGGCGGACCTGATGAAGCCGGTCGTCGCGAAGCTCACGGACGAAGATTTTGTGAACATCGCCGCTTACGTGTCGTCGCTGATGCCCTCGAACGGCGCGGCGACCCGTTAGGACTGCGTTGCAGAATTAACCGCCGTCGGGTCCTGACCGCGAACAGCCCACTCGGGTGCTCGGCGAAACGCGCTGGTGACGGGGTACGCCTCCGCGCCCGAGCGGGCGCCCTGTACGCGGTCACCCGTGCACGGTTAATTCTGCAAACGCGCTCTAAAGCGGCTGCGTCGACTTTACTTCGGGCGTCTGGCGGCTTCTTCCGCCGCTTTCTCGTCCGCGCGAGATCCGGCGAGAATGTCCTGGATGACGGCAAAATTTCCCTCGTGGCAGGCGTACTCGTAGAGTGTCGCCTGACTCTGTTTCAGGCGAATCACGGCCGTCCACGATTTGGACCAGATCGTCGGGTCGATGAGCATGATTTCGTAGGTGATCACGTTGGGCGCAGACCGCGTGAGACGTTCGATCACGTGCAGGTGTTCGTCGGATCCCATCACGCTGTTTTGACGAGAGAAGTTCGTCGTATCGACGACGAGCGTGTTCCCCTCCCATCGGCCTCTCGAATCCCCGCTCAACTGACGCATGTCCTCGGGGAGATGCGGCCGCCCGTCCAGCGGAATGATGCGCGCCTCGTGGATCGCCTCCAACATCAGCACGACGTATCCGGGAGCCTGCACGATCTGGTAGTAGCCTAACGGGCCCGCGCTGTTGAAATTGTTCAGGCCAATCCGCGGCACGCCGTAGGTGAGGCACCGCATTTCGTTGCTCAGGTCCTCCGGTCCGGCGGGAGCGACAGCGCGCCGACTCGCGACCGTCGCGCTCTCTCTCCGGCGGCCCTCCGGCGTCCACGGGATTCTTCCGTCCGGCGGATCCACGATCAGCGACGTCCGGTTGTCGAACTCTCTCTCGATCATGTCGCGAGATGTCCCGGTCACGTTGGGATTCCTGTACTGGTCGACGTTCGCCAGCGCAGCGAGAAACAGACTGTCTCCGCCCGCGAAATCGCTGTTGTCGCCCTTGAAGATTCGCGCCGCCCGCTCTTCGAGCTGCGCCACTTCGGCGTCGGTCAGAAACTGTCTGCCTTCGAGGGCCTTCGGGCGTTCCAGCGGGGTCGCGTCATTGTTCAACCAGACGCCCTGCAGATCCGGCTGGCCGTCCGGAGTCCTGGGTGGAGTCCACCGAGCCTGACCCGCGACCGAGGCCGGCGTCAGCGCTCCCACGACCACGATGAAAGCGAAGGTGCTCTGCCTCCATGACGCGAGCGATCGATTCGGCATGTCAACCTCCGTTCGGAGGGGTGTCAAGACCCTTTGCGCGTCACTGCGCGCTAATCGGTTCCTCTTCCCCGGTCACATCGGCCAGCTGCACCCGCAGGTTCCCCGCATTGGTCGCGTAAAGATACGCCGTTGACAGAGAGATCGTCCCGGCGCGGACGAGCTTTTCGATCTCGCCGTCGAAGTGCTGCATCCCCTCGAGCTCGCCGTCGCGCATCGCATCGAGCAGCGACCGGCCTTCCGCGTCGCCCTTTTCGAGATACTCGCGCGTCCGCATCGTCGACTTCAACATCTCGAGCACGGCGATGCGCCCCCCGCCCTTCTTCGGCAGCAGCCGCTGAGAAATGAAATACCGGAAAGACGAGGCCAGGCGTGACCGAATGGACTGCTGATCGGACGCTTCAAAGGCGCCGACGATGCGCTCGACCGTTTTGGAGGCGTCGATGGTGTGAAGCGTCGAGAAGACCAGGTGACCCGTTTCCGCGGCCGTCAACGCGATCTCGATCGTCTCGCGGTCGCGCATCTCACCGACCAGAATCACTTTCGGCACCTGCCGCAGCGCGGCGCGGAGCGCCAGCGCAAACGTCGGCGTGTCGCTGTGCAGCTCGCGCTGGTGCACCGTGCCCTTCTTGTGCTGGTGCAGAAACTCGATCGGATCCTCGATCGTCAGGATGTGCTCGGCCCGCGTCTCGTTGATCAGATCGATGATGGCCGCCAGCGTGGACGACTTGCCGGATCCGGTCGGGCCGGTCACGAGCACGATGCCGTTCTTGAGTGACGCCACGTCGGCGATCGCCTGGGGAAGGTTCAGATCCGCCAGCGACGGGATCTTCGACGCGATGACGCGCATCACGATCGCGTAGGTGCCCCGCTGCCGAAAGATGTTCACACGAAAGCGCGCCCGCTCGGGGAGCGAGTACGAAAGATCGCACGCGCCCTGCTCCTTGAGCGTCCGGAGGTTCGGCTCATTTCCGCGAATGAGATCGGCGGCGATGCGCGCGGTGTCTTCAGGCCGCAGCAGCGGAAGTTGAGGAATCGCCACGGTGACCAGGTCGCCGTGGCGCTCGACCTGCGGCGGACGCCCCGGCGACAAGATCAGATCGCTGATGCCGGCGCCCGAATCGAGCATCGCGACGATGAGCGCCGGCGTCGCGATCGATGGCGCGGCTTGGTCGGGAGCGTTGGTGGCCATAATGTGAGTGCACCGCGATTATGGATGCCTTGACGGGGAAGTCAAGGAACCGACAGAGCTGTGTCATTTCGACCCGATCTGTTCCGTCCGCGACTCGAACGGCCCTGCGCTCCGTTCCGCTAAACGTTGGGGACTCGCGAGTTGTACTGCCACATAAGGAAAAGATCAGTGGTACGCGCTTTGCTCCCGTGATTTGGCGGGAAGGAGAAACTACATGCCTCGTACATTCATCACGGTTTTGTCGTCGCTCACGATGGTGGCGTCGCTGAGCTTGAGCCCGGCGTACGCCCAGTCCCGCGGATCTCACGTCGCCGCCGCTCCGCAGACGCGACCCGCCAGTCACACTCCGTCGACAACCGCGAAACCCGCGCCGATGACCGTCGCGCAGCGCATCGACGCGCATCCGCAGCTCGTCACGCGGCTGACGCCGCTCCTGCCGGCGGGCATGACGCTCGATCAGGCGGCGCAAGGCTTCAAGAACGAGGGACAGTTCATCGCCGCGCTGCACGTGTCGCACAACCTGAACATCCCGTTCGACAAACTGAAGGCCGAGATGACCGGCACCGATCACGACAGCCTCGGCAAGGCGATTCACGATCTCCAGCCGACGGCGAACGCGAAGGCGGAAGCGCGCAAGGCCGAGGCCGAAGCGAAAGCGGATCAAAAAGCCGCGGGGAAGAAGGTCGACACCGACGATCGCGACGACAAGTAAGGTCGCGCGATGAGCGGATCACCTCGTCTCCGGCGATCGATCGTGGCTAGCACCGCGCTGGCGGTGCTCGCCGTCACTTCACCGGCACGCGCCGCCGGTCCGACGACCACGCCACCCGCGACCACCACGTCACCGACGAAGGGTCACGCTTCCACGCCGCCGAGCAGCAGCAAGCTGCCGCACGCGGGCGTCATCGGCCCCTCGACCGGCACGACGCCGCTCGCGGTGATCGTGGACGCGACGCTGCTCACGCCGGGAAGCGCCGCGCTGACGGTGTCCGCGCTGGGATGGCAAGGTGCTGACGCGAGCGAGGTCGACGCACCGGTCGTCGGCGTGGCCGTAGGAGTCGCCCCGCGATTCCAACTCGGCGCGAGCGTGCCCTATACGGTCGGCAACGACGCGTCCGGCGTCACGGGCGGATGGGGGACGACGTATCTGAGCGGCAAGATCGGCATCGTGCAGAACGACGAGGCGGGCGTGAAGCTTGCCGTCGCGCCGACGATCCAGGTGCTCGGCACCGGAGTGCTGCAGTCGCTGACGTCGGGCGAGAGCCGCGTGCAATGGGGCCTGCCGGTGAGCGCCGAGATCGATCGCGGCGGCGCGCGCGTGTTTGCGAGCGCCGGCTATTTCTCGGGCGGCATCGGGTTCGCGGGCGGCGGCATCGGCGTGCAGGCGGCGCCCCGCGTGGCGTTGTCCGGATCCTTCAGCCACGCGTGGACAAGCGACGCGTCGACCGCTACCGCGGGCGTAACGCCGGTTCGCACCGAGCTGTCGGGCGGCGCATCGATCGCGGTGACGCCGCGCGTCGGCGTCTTCGGATCGATTGGTCACACGATCGCGACCGCCGACGCGAACGGCGCCGGCTTGACCATCGTCGGCGGTGTATCGTTGCTCGCCGGGCCGATCGGATCCCAACCCTGAAACCGTCTGTTTCGTCTCGTGGGCGCCGCCGACTGACGCCGTTCACGATCGCGGCTCGCCGCTCGAACAACACGCGGCGCCAGCAACCTTATCTCAACCGCTAACCCACGTACGCGGCCACAGGATTGTGGCCGCGTGTGGAGGCTGGCACCGCGTGTTGTGACCTGCCGCTGGTCGACGAGCGGCTCACACGCGCTCGTGCCCGGCATCAGTCGATGCCGCCCGACCTCACCCTTCACCCGCGCAGCGCTCGGAGTGGATCAGTGCGCGTCGCGCGCCAGGCGGGCACGAGACACGCCGCGGCCGCGGCGACCGTAATCACGACAAACGCCGATCCGAACGCGATCGGATCGCGCGGGCTCACCTTGTAGAGGAGATACCCCATAAGTCGCGTCAACTCCAGCGCCGCCGCTGCACCGAGGACCACCCCGCCCGCCGTCAACGCGAGGCCTTTCGACAGCACGAGCCGCAACAGATCGGAGGCGCCCGCGCCGAGCGCCATCCGGAGCGCCAGCTCGCGCGCGCTCTGCGAGACAGTAGACGCCATTACGCCGTAGAGTCCGATCGCGGCGAGCAACAACGCGAGGCCGCCAAACACGACGAGGATGGTGACCGACACGCGCTGCGAGGCTGTCGTGCGCTCCACCTGCTCCCGCATCGTGATCAGCTCCGACGGCGCGACGTTCGCGTCGAGCGCGTGGATCTCGCGCACGAGCGCCGGCGCGATCGCCGCCGGACCCTGCGCCGTCCGGATCTCTAAGGCCGTCGTCGCCGAAAAATTCTGGCGCAGCGGGACATAGAAAAACGGTCTCGGCGTCTCGAGCAGATTCCGGTACTTGGCCGTGCGGGCGACGCCGACGATCTGCATCCATCGGCCGCTCACCTGTACGCGCCGGCCGACCGGATCCGCACCGCGCCAGAACTGCGCCGCCATGGTTTCATCGACGACCGCGACCAGCGGCGTCGTCTCGTTGTCGGCGCGCGTGAACTCTCGACCCGCCACGAGCGGGATCCCCATGGTCGCGAGAAACCCGGGACCGACTTCGTTGTAATCCGCCGTCGGCTGCTGATCCAGTGGAGCGTCGTACCCGTCCACGGCAATCGGCGCGGACGAATAGCTGCGATAGCTGAAAGGCGCCATGCGCGAGAAGGCGACCGACTCCACGCCTCCGAGCGCCTGAATGCGATCGATGAGCTCGTCCTGAAAGTTCTTCGCGCGCTGGGTGTCGTAGCCAGCCGTGAACAGATCGACGCCGGTCGTCAACACGCCCTGCGTCGAGAAACCCGGGCTTGAATTTCGAACGGCCTGCAGCGTCTGGATGAGCAGGCCGGCGCCGACGAGCAGGACGAAGCTCAGCGACATCTGGACGAGCACGAGCGTCGATCGCACCCACGCTTTCCCGCGGCCGCCAACCAGGCCGCATGATTCGGATCGCAGCGCCCCGGCGAGATCGATCCGGCTCGTCAGCATGGCCGGCACGAGGCCGAACAACAGCGTCGAGACCAGGCACACGCTCGCGCTCACGACGAGCACCCGCCAATCGATCTCGCCCGGAAAGCGCAGCACCACGCCGCCGCGCGGCGGCGTCAACACCGCGAGCGCGTTGCGAAGCCAGTTCGCCACGACGAGGCCACCCGTGCCGGCAAACGCCGACAGGATCACTCCCTCCGTTAGCAACTGCTTCACCAGGCGGCCGCGGCCCGCGCCGATGGAGAGCCGAATCGTCATCTCTTGCTGTCGCGCGAACGCGCGGACGAGCAGCAGGTTGCCGACGTTGGCGCACGCGATGAGCAGCACGGCAATGACGACGATGAGCGACACGCCGAGCGCGGGGAGCATGGAGGTGGCGCCGTTGAACGGCGTTTGCCACAGCGGAAACAGCTGGATGCCGCGACCACGGTTCGTGTCCGGATAGTCGTTCTCCAGTCGTGATGCGACGGCGGACATCTCCGCCTGCGCCTGTTCGATTGTCACGCCAGGCTTGAGCCGTACGTACCCTTCAATCCAGCGCGCGCCGCGATCTTCGAGCTTGTAGACACCCGCGTCGAACTGCGGCTGCATGGACGCGGGCACCCAGAATTGAAAGGCGTAGCCGACGAACGTGCCGTAGAAACCGTCCGGCGCGACGCCGACGATCGTGTGCGGCAGGCCGTTGAGCACCTGCGTCTTGCCGAGGACGGCCGGATCGCCGTGAAAGCGGTTCTGCCACATCTGATAACTGATCACGGTCACCGGATGGGCGCCGCGTCCGGAGTCTTCGCCACGTTCGAATCCGCGTCCCAGAAGCGGAGGCACGCCGATCGCATCGAAATAGTTGGCCGAGACCATGCTGCCGGGCGCGCGCTCGGCGCGGTCGCCGATGCTCAGCGTGGTGCCCGTGATCTTCTCCGCGATGAACGACTCGATGAGCGTCGAGTTGCGCTGGAGATCGAGCCAGTCGGGCCACGAGACGTCATGGGTGCCGGACGCGCCGCGATTCGTGCCGGCGACCGCGAACAGCCGATCCTGATCCACGACCAGCGGATACGGACGCAGGAGGATGCCTTCGATCCAGCTGAACACGGCGGCATTGGCGCCGATCCCGAGGGTGAGACACAGGATGGCCAGGATGGAAAACCCTGGACTGCGCCACAGCATCCGGAGCGCGTAACCCGCGTCGCGGCGGAAGTCATGAATCCAGCGGAACGTGTCCACGTCCCGTGTTCGTTCTCCGACGAGTGCCGTGCTGCCGAACCGGCGGCGCGCTGCCTGCCGCGCCTCGTCCAGGGTCATGCCGCTTCGAACGTACTCGTCGGTCCGCGCGTCGAGGTGAAAGCGCACTTCGTCATCGAGATCGCTCGTGGTTGGCGAGAACGAGCCGCGCAGACGCCGAAGCCATCCCATGCCGCTCTCCTACGCGAAGCGCAGAACCTTGCCGACCGCCTTCGTCAGACGGTCCCATTTCGCCTGCTCTTCATCCAGACGCTTCTGTCCCGCCCGCGTGATCCGGTAAAGCCGCGCGCGCCGATTGTTCGACGTCGTTTGCCACCCGGCGGTGATCCAGCCCAGGTGCTCCATCCGGTGCAGCGCGGGGTAGAGCGACCCCTCCTCAACCCGCAGGACCTCGTCTGAGATGGTTTGGATCTCGCCGGCGATCCCGTACCCGTGCTGCGGACCGCGGCTCAGCGTCGTGAGGACGAGCAGATCGAGGGTGCCCTGCAGGGCGTCGGGTTTCCGGTGGCGGCGCAGCATTACCCTAGAACTCTAGGGTAACAAGGGCCGGACGGTCAAGTCGGGGCCGGAAGGCTGCTTTTCTTTTTTCTTGACAAACGCCGGCGCTTTGCCGAACAGTAATACTGTATTAGTTCAGTAGTACAGTTGGCCAGGTGATGCTGTTTCGACCGAATCCCTCGTCCGGTGTTCCCATCTACCTCCAGCTCATGGAGCAGGTGAAGCACAGCATCGAAACGGGCGCGCTCCGGCCGGGCGAGCAGCTGCCCGGCATCCGCCCGCTGGCGGAGGAGCTCGTGATCAACCCGAACACCGTGGCCAAGGCCTACCGCGAGCTCGAGCACGACGGGGTGATCGAGCTGCGCCACGGCGCCGGCGCCTTCGTCTCCGGGAATGCGCGCGCGAAGAAGCTGACCGACAAGCTTCGCGCCGGACAGACGATTGTCGCGGCCGCGGTGGAGCGGCTGCGCGGGCGCGGGATCACGGAAGAAGAAATTCGGCGCCTGTTCGAGGCCGAGCTGGCGGGCCTGGCGGGGGTGCCCAGGACAGGAGGTCATGGTGGCTGACGCGCTCGTCATCGAAACGACCGACCTGCGGAAGCACTACGACCGCGTTGAAGCACTTCGCGGTTTGAATCTTCAAGTGCCCACTGGCTCCATTTGCGGATTCCTCGGCCGCAACGGCGCCGGCAAGACCACCACGATCAAAATCCTGCTGGGCATCACGCGGCCCACGAGCGGACAGGCGCGCGTCTTCGGTCTGGCGGCCGATCAGCCGGAAGCGAGCGTCGACATCCGGCGTCGCACCGGGTTTGTCAGCGATGACAAGGATCTCTACGACGACATGACCGTGCAGGAAATGATCCGGTTCACCGCCGCGTTTTTCCCGCGCTGGCGCGCCGATCTGGAGCGGCGTTATCTCGGCCGGTTCGGCCTGCGGCCCGACGTCAAGGTCAAGACGCTCTCGCGCGGCACGCGCACCAAGCTCGCGTTGCTGCTGGCGCTGTGTCGCGGCGCGGAACTGCTGATCCTGGACGAGCCGACATCGGGCCTCGACCCCGCCGTGACCGAGGAAGTCCTGCAGGCGCTGGTCGCCCACGTGGCCAGCGAGGAGATGACGGTGTTCTTCTCCACCCACCAAATCGCCGAAGTGGATCAGATCGCCGACCGCGTCGCCATCATCGATCGCGGCCGCGCCGTGGTGACGGGGGCGCTCGACGATCTCCGGGAAAACTTTCGCCGCATTGAGTTCGTGTTCGACGGCGACGCGCCGGAGCCTTCGTTCCGCGCGCCGGGCGTCGAGCGCGTGCAGCGCAAGGGTCGCGTGCTCACCGTGCTTTCGAGCGCGGGGGCCGATCGGATTCTGGATGAAGCGCGCGCGCTGAGCCCGGTGTCCTGGACGTCGTCCCCGTCACCCTGAAAGAGATCTTTCTCGAAACCGTCGTCACCGCGGAGGACTGACATGCTTTGGTACAAGTCGTGGCTGGAAACCCGCTGGCGGTTCCTGATTGGTCTCGCGCTCCTGATGATCCTTGCTTGCAGCGCCGTGTTCGAGTATCCCGCCGTGCAGAAGCTGATGCCCCTCACGCAGACGATCGACACCACGATCGACACGCGCAGCATGATGGGCCGGCTGATCAAGGAGGGCGCGGAAGTGCAAAGCACTTACCGCGGCTTTGTCTGGTGGCAGTGGTTCCGGCAGAATCTGACCCAGATGTGGACGCTCTTCGCGGTCCTGCTCGGATCCGGCGGCTTGCTGTCGCAAACTTCTGGAAGCGCGGCGCTGTTCACGCTCTCACTGCCGGCCTCGCGTAACCGCGTGGTTGGTGTGCGGGCTGCGACCGGGCTCGCGGAATTGCTCGTGCTCGCTTTCGTCCCCTCGCTCCTCATCCCGCTGCTCTCGCCGGCCATCGGCCAGAGCTACGGCATCGGGGACACGCTGGTCCACGGCGCCTGTCTGTTCATCGCGGGCGCCGTGTTTTTCAGCCTGGCGTTTCTGCTCTCCACGGTGTTCAGCGACGTGTGGCGTCCGCTGCTGATCGCCTGCGCTGTGGCCGTCGTGCTCGGGTTCGCCGAGCAGGCCGTGCGCGAGCTGTCGCCCTACGGCATTTTCCGCGTGATGAGCGGGGAGGTCTATTTCCGAAGCGGTGAACTGCCGTGGCTGGGACTGCTCGCCAGCGCGGCCGTGTCCGCGTCGCTGTTGTACGTCGCCGCCCGAAACATCGCGCGTCAGGATTTCTGACGTGCCAGCACAGGAGAACGATCATGCGTCATTTCGCTCGGCCGCTCATGCTTGCTGCGTTGCTTGTCCTTCCGGCGTCTTCCGTGCGCGCCCAGACGGTCGTCGACCCATCCGGCCATTGGGAAGGGAAAGTCGAAGTGCCCCAGATGGACGTGATCGTCGAAGTCGACCTCGCGAAGAACAGCAAGGGTGAATTCGAGGGCACGGTCGGCATCCCGGCACAACACCTGAAGGGGCTTCCTCTCAAGAAGGTCGTCGTGCAGGGCAGGACGATTAACTTCCATGCTCGTACGGATCAAACGCTCAGCGCCGATCTCTCAGACGATGGCAAGTCGATGAGTGGAACGTTCGCGATCGAGGGCGCCGCATTACCGTTTAGCTTGACCCGAACGGGTGACGCCAGGATGATGCCGCCCGTCAAGAGCGCCGCGATCGGCAAGGAGCTGGAAGGCACGTGGAACGGCACGCTGGAGGCCGGGATGCCGTTGCGCCTCGTCCTCACGATGTCGAATCAAGCCGACGGAACGGCTACGGGCCGCATCGTCAACCTCGACCAGGGCGGATTGGAAATCCCGCTCGCGATCGCGCAAAAAGGATCGAGCGTCACGCTGGATACCAGCGTCGTTCCCGGTTCGTTTTCCGGCGCGCTGAACGCGGAGGGGACCGAGCTGGCCGGCACGTGGACGCAGGGATCGATCGCGCTGCCGCTGACATTCAAGCGTGTTGTCCCATGAGAGGCTGCCCCATGTGCTGGATGCTGGGCCTGTTCGAAACCATAGGCGAGAGGATTCGTGATCACCATCGCGCTTCGCAAAAAGGTCGCTGGTCCGGGCTGTAATTCGTGTAAGGTGACGTATTCTTGCCGCACGCATCAGGGAGATCACCATGCGATATCGCACGCGCAGATTTCTGAGCCTCACCGCTCTCTCGACGGTGTTGACCGTCGCGTTTGGGGCCGCGACATTGGCCGGTCAATACACGATGACGGTCAACCGCGATCGGCTGATCAACGCGCCGAGTGAGCCGCAGAACTGGCTCATGATGAACGGCGACTACGCGTCCACCCGCTACTCGAAGCTGTCGCAGATCAATCGGGACAACGTCAAGAACCTGCGGATGGTCTGGTCCCTGGCCCTTGGCGGCCTGCAGGACGTGGGCCAGAACGGCCCGGAAAACGAAGTGAATCCGCTCATCGACAACGGCCGGATGTACACGACCGACGGCTGGGGAACGCTCTACAAGATCGATGTGCGCGATCCGAACAAGGGCCAGTTCTTCTGGGTGACCGATCCCGGAGTGAAGCATGCCGGCAACACTCCACGCACCCGCGGGATCGCCCTCTGGGAGGATCTGGTGATCGCCAACCTTCCCGACGGGCGCGTGATTGCGGTCAACAGGGACAGCGGCGAAATCGTCTGGGACCAGAAGGTGGCCACCACCAACGAATTCGGCAGCCGGGAAAAGTTTTTCGCGGCGCCGATCACCGCCGAGGGCAAGGTCATCATCGCGAACGGAGCGGGCGACGGGAAGACGCGAGGCTGGGTCGCCGCGCTCGATGCACGGACGGGTAAGGAACTCTGGCGGTGGTACGCCGTGCCGAAGCCGGGCGAGCCGGGCAGCGAGACGTGGAAAGACACCAACAACGCGTGGAAGACGGGCGGCGGCGGCCTCTGGCAGACCGGCTCGTACGATCCAGCGACGCGGCTCACCATCTGGGGAACCGGCAACCCGATCCCGCAATACGACCCGCAGGCACGTCCCGGCGACAATCTCTACACGAACACGGTCGTCGCGCTGAACATCGACACCGGCAAACTGGCCTGGTATTTCCAATACACGCCGAACGACTCGTGGGACTACGACGAGGTCGGCGTGCACATGCTGTATGACACGACGATCGACGGGCAGACGCGCAAGGTCGTCGGTCACTTCGCGCGCAATGGATTTTTCTACTCGCTGGATCGCACGACCGGCAAATTCATCAAGGGCGCCCAGTACGTGAACGATCTCAACTGGACCAGGGGGCTCAATCCCAAGACCGGCATGCCGCTCGAATACGATCCGAAGCTCGACGTGCAGATCTACAACCCGGCGGCGCGGGCGCTGCGCGGCGACGGCACGAAGCGCACCTGCCCGACCTGGCACGGCGGCATCGCCCACCAGCCGACCGCGTATAACCCGATCAAGAACATCGCCTACGGCGTTGGGATCGAGGGATGCTTCTCGACCAACGGCGCGGCCGTCGCGTTCCTCTCGCCGCAGGGCGGCATCGACGAAAAGAAGAGCGAGAAGCGGACGTACAGCAGCGACCTGTACTACGGCTCCGTCACCGCGTTCGACACGATCAAGCACAAGGTGATCGCGAAGGCGGTCACCGACATCGAAATCCGATCAGGGGCGACCGACACGGCCGGCGGCGTGCTGTTCACGGCTCTGCAGGATGGATGGGTTGTCGCCTACAACGACGAGACGCTCGAGGAGCTCTGGCGCTTCAACGTCGGTACGGCTCTCAAAGGCGCACCAGTCACTTACGCGATCGGACCGAAGCAGTATCTTGCCGTGCAAGCCGGCGGCCGCCACCTGCATCCGGTGAACTTCGACAAGCTGCAGGATGCCAGCTACCTGTTCGTCTTCGCGCTGAATTAGGCGGTTGGCGGGTACGTAGCGGGTAGGTAGGTACGTAGGCCGGGTCCTTTCGGACCCGGCTGATCAGGCGGGGTTTTATCAGGCGGGTCCGAAAGGACCCGCCCTACTTGGGACTCGCCCTGCTTCTATTTCGGAAATTCCCGGCAGGCGTCGACGTCGGCGCCCCAGTACTCGACACATTTCGCGTGATCCATCGGCCCCTTGCCGACGACCTTCGCCATGAGGAAGTCGGCGATCAGCTCGATCTCGCGCGGCTGCAGCGTCGAGGGCGGGTCGGGTATGCGCGTCGGATACGCTTTCAGATCGGCTTGTGTCTTGCCGTAACACCGGCCGTCCGTATAGGCGAACTTGTCGAACGCGGGCATTGAGCTGTTGAGCCGCCCGCATTTGATGGTCATGACCAGGCCCGCACGACCGAGCTTGGTTTCCCGCAGATTCGGGCCGTCCGGCATCTGGTTGTCGGTCTTGCGGCCGTCGGCCGCCCAGCCGTGGCACGCCTGGCAATTCGCCTTTTGCTGGTAAAGCCTCATCCCTTCGGCAATGTCGGATTGGTCCTGGGCCTGCACCAGCGCCGTGGGCCGTGGCGGACTTTCTCCGCGCGCTGTCGGCACGATGAAATATGGGACTGCGACCGCCACGGCGACCGCCATTCGTGAAATCAACTTCAACCAGATAGACCGTTCCATCGGCCAGCCTCAGAAGGTGTGGCGAGCGTTATCGGCCTGGAGTCAGCTCGTTCTTCACGACCTTTCCGCCTTTCATCACGAATTTGACTCGTTGCAGTTCGGTGATGTCGGCCAGCGGGTCACCGGAAACGGCGACCAGGTCGGCGTATTTACCGTTGTCGATCGAGCCGATCTGGTCCTGCCAACCCAGCGCTTCTGCGTTCGTCGTGGTTCCAGCCTGGATGGCCCTTGCCGGACTCAAGCCGGCACGCTTAACCAACCACTCAAATTCGAGGGCCTGGGTCCCATGAGGGAACGTCGAGCCATCGACTCCGCTGCCCATCATGATCTTGATACCCTTGGTGGCGGCTGCCATTCGAGCCGCTTTTTCGAAAATAGGGATCATCCGGTACTTGCCACCGGTGTTCTTGTCATCGTTGTCGTCCATGTACGGCTCGGTGTAGCGGACAAGCGTGGGATCGTAGTACAGCGTCTTTGCGACCATCATGTCGATTTGCTGCTGGTTCAATCCAAATCCGTGCTCGATGGTGTCGCAGCCCGCGATGATCGCATTCTTCTGCCCCTCGCCTCCGTAGACGTGGCAGCCGGCCTTGTGCCCGAGGCGATGCGTTTCGTCAATCAACGCCTGCAAGACGGGCATCGGGTACGTCACGACGTATTGCGCCTCACCCGTGGCGGTGAAGGAGTAATTCCCCGCCGGGAACAGTTTGATCCAATCCGCGCCGCGCCCAATCTGTTCGCGGACGGCGGCGCGCGCATCTTCAACCGAGCGAACCACCGTGCTGGCTAATGGGTTCGCCGGCGTGGTTGCCGGAGTTGCGCCCCACACGATTCCCAGGGTTGACACCTGATACCTGGGGCCGTCGATGCGGCCCTGGTTGATGGCGTCGCGGATCTCGACGTCGCCGTAGCCATTGCCGTGAGAGCTCATATCACGCGCCGCCGTGAAGCCCGCCCGCAGGTCTGCTCGCACGTTCTGTACGGCGATGAGGACCGAGCCCTCCGTCGTCATTTTTGGTCCGCGCGCGTTGAACATATGCGTATGCGCGTCGATCAAGCCCGGGAGGACCGTCGCCTGACTGAGGTCAATGACTTGAGCTCCCGCCGGAATCCTGACTTGAGCGTCCGGTCCCACCTCAGTGATTCGCTCACCCTGAAGAACCAGCACCTGTCTCGTCAACATCCGGCCGGTCTTGCTGTCGAACAAGCGGCCGGCACGAACCGCTCTCGTTCGAGGAGCCGCAGGGCATTGATAGACACCGCCGTCGGTCCCCACGCACGGTGTTGCGCCTGCCCCCCGCCAGGGAGCCGGCGGAGCCGCGGGACCCTGCGCCCAAAGCGGAATCGCGGCGATGAATATCCCGAACGCCGCCGTCATCGCGGACTTGCATCGCATCGCGAAGGCCTCCAGCAAAGCGTGTTGAGATTAACGGCTCGCAGGTTATTGCCGCTGCGGATGGTTGTCAAACAGACTGGTGCGTCAGAGCCGCGCCCGAATCCACGCCTCGTTGAAGTGCGCGTGCTTGATCGCCTTGCGAATCTCGCGTCCCTGCTCGTCGCGCTTCGCTTGGATCGGGGGAATGAAGTAGCTGTACGTCGCATGCAACGTGCCGTCGCGCGCCTGGATGATTGACGGGTAGTGATACTCGCCCTGCTGCCCTTGCCGGGCTTGCCCCGCCGAAGCCGCTGAGGCAGAAAGCCGGGCTTGCCCCGCCGTAGCCGCTGGCGGCGAAGGCGGGTCCATCTCCAGATGGCGCGTGAACGGCCACGTCGCGCCTTCGTCTTCCGACAGAGAAACGGCCAGGCTGTAGCGTCCCTCCTCGATGTCGTTGTAGATGAGCACCCAATGACCGTTCGCGAGCGCGATCGCTTCCGCGCCGCTGCCCGGATTGGGAATCGTCGAGTCGTGGACCGTGCTCCAAGTTTCGCCGCGGTCCTGCGACTGGCTGACATGCAGGCGGTTGGGCGGCGGACCGTTGTCGCGCATGTACGCGACGAGCGTCCCGTCCTTTTTCCTGACCAGCGACGGCTGGATGTTGCCGAAGGCGACGAGCGGGGTGCTGGTCTTCCATGTCGCGCCCCAGTCATCCGTGATCGCCATGAGCGAAAAGCTGAAGAGGTCCGAGTACAGCGGCACGATGAGCCGTGTGCCGTTCAGTACATAAGGATGCGCGCGCGTCATCCAGCCGAGGCGCCGCGCCAGCTTGTTTCCTGCTTGTTTGCGCAACTCGGCGATCATCTGGCGCCGGCGGTCGTCCATGGCTGCCGTGCCGCTCAGCTGATCGAGCTCACGATCGACCGTCGTCTTGAACTCGTCGCCTGGCGTGACGTGCAGCACCTCGCTGACCTCCCACCGCGGCGGCCCCTCTCGCTGGTAGTCCGACGAGATCTTGTACTTCATGAGAGCTGTTTCCCACTCGTTCGCGAGAATCGTGGGCCAGAGGAGCCAAAGACGCTGCCGCGGATCGATGAACATTGTCGGGTTGGTGTCCGGGTACCCCGGCGTGTCGGCGAGCAGAAACGGCTCGGACCACTTTTGTGTTTTCTTATTGAACCGCGCGCCGCGGATGACGACGTCGTCCTCAGTGCGCTCGCCGGAGCCGTGGTACCAGCAGACGAGCAAATCGCCGTTGGGCGCCTCGACGATCATCGATGCGTGGTTGTGCCAGTGCTCGAGCGGGAAGATCAGCTCGGACGTCATCGATGGAGATTCTTCGATGCCGGCGGACACCGCGAAGCCGATCGTGGCAAAGACGCCGAGCGTGGCGACGAACAGCGCTCTCATGTTCGCTCCTGATTCAGAATCGCGGCCCTAAAAGGGCCGCGCTCCTGATCGACCCACCATCATCATCCCCGCGACGAGGAGTACGCCCGCCACCAGGTAGACGAGCGACGCGAGCGCCATCGCCACGCCGAGGCTGGCGCGCTCGGCGATGAGTCCGATGGCGAGCGGCGCGGATCCCCCGCCTGCCAGCCAGCCGATCATATTCAAGCAGCGGAAACACCGAGAAGATCGCCTGCCGATCGGCGTAGTTGAAGAACGAGATGCACCACAGCATGGTGACTCCCGCGAACGTCACACCGGCTGACCGCTCGCTGCTTGCCGTGCCTGCCGAAGCAGTCGCACCACCAGGTTCGGGCGGCGCTGTTCGACAAGAATCTTCTTGAGGTTCAGGCCCGACCCGAAAACTCCCGCGTCTCCGTGTGGACCTTCACCTTGTCGCCTTCCTTGATGAAAAGCGGCACGCGGATCTCGAGGCCCGTTTCGAGCGTTGCCAGCTTCGTGGCGCCGCCGCTCGCCGTGTCGCCGCGGACGCCCGGCTCGGTGTAGGTGACGGTCAGCTCGACGTGCGCCGGGAATTGGAGGCCGATGGGGCGGCCGTTGTACTTCTGGATTTGGACGATGACGTTGTCCACGAGCAGCTGGCGGTCGTCGCCGACGATGTCGGGTCCGAGCACGAGCGTTTCGAAGGTGGTCTGGTCCATGGATCCTCGCCCGTTATTGTAGTGGCCCCAACCTTGCTTTTGCAGGACCGACGATGGCATCGTCGTCGAAGAGCCGATCGTCCGGTTCGGACGCGGTGCAGCCGGCTGTCATCCCGGCGCCGGTTGAGGTCGCAGATTGCGACCTCAAGTCCGACGGCGCATGGCGGTCGGCGGCATCTGCCGTATGTGTTCACCGAGCACGGCGCGATCATGGCTGCCAGCGTCCTGAACAGCCCGCGCGCGGTTGCCACGAGTATCATTGTCGTTCGCGCGTTCGTCCGGCTCCGGCAGATGCTCCGTTCGAACGCCGAACTGGCGAAGAAGCTGAAAGCGCTTGAATGACGACTGAACCCTAAACCAGGAACCCCCTATGTCCGACGAAGATCTGAAGGCTGAACTCGAGCGGCTGAAGGCGGAGAACGAACGGCTGAAGAGCCAACGCGGCGGCAGCGTCCGCTTGAAGGTCAGCGAGAAAGGCGGCGTGTCGGTCTACGGACTCGGCCGCTTTCCCGTGACGCTCTACAAGGAGCAGTGGATCAAGCTGCTCGCGATGACCGACGAACTTCGCGCGTTCATCAAGGAACACGACGCCGAGTTGAAAAAGAAACCCGAGGGCTAGAGAAGGATCGACACGGTCAGGCGTCGCCGTCACGGACCTTCTCGATCTTCGTATCCCGCTCGGACGTGAACCGATCGCGATCACGGCGGTACTCGTCTTCACGCGTCGCGCGCTCAGCGGGATCCGCCAGCGTCCGCAGCCGGCCCTGGTGCAGGACCTCGAGCTCGGCGAGCTTGGCCTCGTAGAAATTCCGAATTTCGGCAATCGCCGCCTTCTGCGCGTCCGTCACCGGCTGACGCTCGATGCCCGCGTCCTTGTCGCTCCTCCGAAGGCGCTCCATTGCCAGCTCATATGAGGACTTCAACGGTTTCTCATCGCTCATGTGCGGTCTCGTGGAGCCGGGTCCCAAAGGACCCGGCCTACATCACTGCCTGAAAAAACTTCGGGCGGCGCTGCGACCCCGAGGGTCACGTCGCCGCCCGAATGTCTGAAACGAACGGCGCGCTAGATCTTCTTCAGCGCCATCGACATGCTCTCGAGCGCGGCCTGCAGCGTCTTGCGCGACGTCGCGATGTTCATCCGCATGTGGTTCTCGCCGCCGGTGCCGTAGCTCGATCCCGCGTTCAGCGCAACCTTCGCGTTGTCGGCGAACCAATCCTGGACGACCGTCTCCGGCGAGACCATCCGCCCCGCCTTGCTCATCGACGCGGCCTTCTGCTTCGCGCCGATCCGATCGGCCACCGCGCTGATGTCCAGCCAGGACAGATACGTGCCCTGCGGCTTCACGGTCTTGACGAGCGGCATGTTCGCCCTGATGTACGAGTCGACGAGATCGTGGTTCGCGTCGATGTACGGCAGCAGCTGATCCAGCCAGTCCGCGCCCTGGGTCAGCACGGCCTTGTTGGCCACCATGCCGAGCGTCGTGATGTCGGCGCGGTTCATCGCCCGGGCCTTCGAGAGCAGGTCCGGGTTCGTCGAGAAGTACCACGCGTTCTTCATCGCCGCCAGGCTGAACGACTTGCTCGCCGCCTTGAACGTGATGCTGTTGTTGACGATGTCCTTGTTCGGCAGGCTCGCAAACGGCGTGTACTTCTGCCCCTTGTTCACGAAGTCGCAGTGGATCTCGTCGGCGAGCACGAGGACCCGCCGTCTGAGGCAGATCTCGCCGATCCGCGTCAGATCCTCAGGCGACCAGTGATTGCCCGTCGGGTTCTGCGGATTGCAGAGGATGTACACGTTGGTGTCGCGACTGATGTGGTGCTCGAACTCGTCGAAGTCGATCGAGTACCGGCCGTTCACCAGCCGCATCGGCACGTCTTCCGGGATCGTGCCCGTATACCGCAGGTCGCCGTAGAAGCCGTTATAGGTCGGCGTGTTCAGAAGCACTTTGCTTCCAGGAGGCGCGAACGCCCGCAGTGCCGAGATAAGGCCGGGGTGCACGCCCGTCGTCAGCACGACGGTCTCCGGATCGATGTCGAGGTTGTACCGTTTCTTGTTCCACGCGACGATGGCCTCGATGTAGTCCTTGGGCATATCGAGGTAGCCCCAGTTCTCGTGCTTGCAGCGTTCCGCCAGGGCCTGCGCGATGCACGGCGCCGCGCGGAAATCCTGGTCCGCGATGCCCATGCCGGCGATGAGGTTCGGCTGCTTGTAGGACCGGATCTGCTGATCCCACTTGACCGAATCGGTCCCGACACGGCTGTACGGCGTGTCGAAATCGAACTTGCCGCCCGTGGCCACATCGGCTGCCGCAGCGGCGACCACAGCCGTCAGCGATCCGCTTCCGACGGCGCTGGCCGCGCCGGCCGCGAATGCGGTGATGCCCGCGCGCTTCAGGAACGACCTGCGATTGAGATCGTGCTTTTGTGCCATGCGTATGCTCCCTCGTCTTGTATGCCGCGTTCACCGGGACAGCGATTCGGGGTGTCCGGAATCAGGCCGATGCTACACCCGAGCGCTGACGGCGACGAGCGTTTTCTTCGGCGACCGTCCCGTCGCCCGAAACGGCGAGGCCGCGGCTCTTGCGCGGCGTGCGCGAAGGGGGATGTTGGAAGCCAGGTAAACGATGAAATGGGAAAGAGTTGGCAGACCCGGTTCATCTCGCTATGGTATTGCGTATGAGCATGGACCGACCCGCGCCCGTCAGACTGGTCATGCTCCTTCTCGGCGTCTGCTCGGGGGTCTTCGCCGGCTGTGGCGGAGCAGGCACGACGTCACCTGATCCCGACGGTCCCCCGACGGCCATCATCCTGACGGGCGCCTGGTCAGGGTCGCTGTCGAGACCCAAAGGACTGAATCCGATCGACGTGAGCTGGGTCGACAAGCCAAGCGGATCGTTCGCGGGAAAGAACGTGACGTTCTCCGGACCGGTCATGTTGTCGCAAGACACCAACGCGCTGTCCGGCACATTGAGCGCCGCGCTCTCTGGCACTGCGGCTTCGCCCGCGCTCTCGCTCAGCCTCAACGTCGACCCAGGCGCCGCGTTGTCCACGCTGAAGAGTTGCTCGGTCCTGGCTTCCGCGGCGCAGGCCACCATCATCACCAACACCTCGATTGTGGCCACCGTCACTATTTCATTCACGGCCTGTCAGGCGCTGGTGAACGGCCAATCGACCGCGACAGAGACTGATCTCCTCACGCTTTCAAAGCTGTACGTCAGTCGGGAGACGCGGCGGGACAGTCGGCTTCGCCTCGTGCGGGACACACACCGGCGGGCGCACAGACGTGACTAGACTCAGTACAAGCGCGTTTGCGGGCGACCGAGCGATCGAGGGCTTCTCAACGGACTGCTAGCCGCGGACCGTAACCCGCGATGCAGGCCCGGCAAGGATGAGCGTGAGTCGTCGGACGTCGCGACGCAGCCCGATCCGGGCGAACGCAATTCCCGCGGCTTTCCCCACCAAGGCTGCCGCCACGCACGCTCCGATGACGAGCCACGCGCTTCGCCAAGTCCACGTTTCATGCGACACGAGCGAAATCACTGCCCACGCGCCAAGCGTGAGAACCAACGCTGCGCCGCCGACGGTGCACCCACAGTCCGAGTACGCGGAGAGCAGTCTCTGCTCCCAGAGGTCTCGGTCCTCTGCGATCGCGTCCGAGACGATGTGGATGGCGTCGTAGCGGCGGAACGAACGGAGCAGCGGGCCGAGGTCAGCGGCGGTCTTGATGCACAGCGCGCGTCGCGCCGCCACGCGGCGGCCGGCACAGCCACCACAAGGAGACTGCGAAACGGTCATCTGATGGGGGCTTGGTAACCGCAGCCGTCGATCAGCGGGTGCGTGTACCACAGATTCCCTGGTTCCTGTTGCGCGCCAATGGTCCCAGGGTCGCGGCTTGCGGCGTAGGCCTTGCACCAACTTCCCCAGTAAACGTCGACCTGGGACCTGAACTCCGCGCTGCGGAAGCGATCCGATCCGGTCAGCGCACCGGGACAGCAAGAAGGATCAAAGAAGTCGGCGTCCTCGATGAACTTGTCGCGGTAGCACACCTTCTGTAGGTGCCGAACCGGATGGATCTCAACCCACCCTTCCGGATGGCCTGCATCGTATACCTGGTCTCCGGCGACGAAGACGCAATCCTCATCCTCGATGTTGCCCGATTCCGGGTCGTCCGCGACGTCTGAGAACGATCCGTCATCACGAACGAAACTGCTGATGAGGCCGCCGAGGAAGATGCTCCCGGCGCCTGGAATCGCACCCAGGATTGCGCCAAGAATCGCTCCGACAATGGCACCGACGATGGCACCGACGACGCCGACGATGACGCACACAACATCGCACAGGATCGGCACGGGACAAACGTCCTTGCATCCGTCATGAGCCCATTCGTAGCCTTTCACAGCCCCTGCAACAGCGCCAACGATGGCTCCGCCGATCACGCCCAGAGCCCAGCCCAGCGGACCGGTTGCCGCCAGGACCTTGGCGATCGTGCATAGCGTGTGCATCCCGTTGCCTTCGATCTCGCAGTGCAGCGACCAGCGTCCGCCAGGATGATTGGGCCAATCAGCACCCTCATATCCCTCGTACGAGAGGTCCCATTCCGTACCGTCGGCCTTCCGCGGCTTACGCAGGACGTCCGCCGCGGGGAAGGGATCGGCGACGATTTGGTTGAGCCCGTACGTCTTGCTTGAGTCGTCTTTTGGGAACTCGACGCGCCAATGCCCGTTCACGAGCTCCTTCCCGTTGTAGGGAACGAGGCGCAGGTTGAACGAGAGGTCGTTGTCGAAGAGCCACTCAATCGGATTGTCGCCGAACTTCGCGCCCGCAGTCTCGATCCAGGCGACGCGGCCGGACACGCACTGGTCGCGCCGGACGCAGATCAGCCGCCAGTTGAGCCACTCGTCGCAGAAGCCGTCCACGAAACCCCAGGAGAACCCTATAAAGCCGCCGACTACGGCACCAGCAGCCGCGTTTCCACTGGGCGATCCGATCGCGCCACCCGCGAGTGCGCCGATGATCATGTCCTTGAGCGCCTGCGTCATCGCGTTGAAGAAAAGCGGCGCGACTGTACCCTGAGAGGATCCCTGCCAGTGGTTCTTGAAGTCGTCGAATGCCGCGCAGCGGGTGTATTGCGCCATATTCAGTTCCTCTACCGTCTCACGTACAACGTGACGCCGCCGATCAACCGGCGGCGTGCGTCGAGGGCGTTGATGTTGACGGCGCGGACACCTTGGAAGCTGTCCGGTGGCGTGATCGTGACCCTGATCCTTCGGCTCTCGCCGGGCTCAAGGCCGAGCTGGTTCGGGTCGATAACCACCGTCCATCCAGCGGGCACTGGGTGTCTCTCGCGTTCGTGACGGCGAGCGATACCGTCACACATCCGGCGCATCGCATCCTTGCGTTGATCCGCGTTGCTATAGCGCCGCAGGTCCTTCCCCGAAAGCTCCTTGACGATCTGGCCGCAATCGACGGGATCGGGCATGACATAGCCGTCGGCAACGAGTTCGATTTTCTCAGGGATGACGTTGGGATTACGAACCGGAAACTCGAAGACCGCAGGCGACTGCGCGGCGCCGACGTCCGTGTTTTCCTGTCCCAAGTTGTTGTTCGGATTCGCATCGTCGGCCCAGTTCAGCTTCACTTGGAGGCAGTAGTGGCCTCGAACCACTGGCGTGCGCCAGAGCATGGAGGCGGTGACGGGATGCCCGGGCGCTCCTCGGACTGGCAGATCGACGACAGTCGTTCCGATCGGCGTGCTGGTGGTCCCGATACCGAAGCTCAGGTAGGAGAAGTCCACAGCCATGCCGATCGCCGGGGCTTCGTTCGATCCGTTGTAGATTCTCGCCCGTACGTCGTAGGTCGTGTCCGGCTGGAGCGCGTTCGACGCGATCGGGGTCCGTGCGTTTCCGGGCGGCGGGCCGATCGCATAGAGATGGATGTCGGGGTTGTCCCAGGTGACCGCGAGTCCAAGTGACATCAGGTAGGACTGCGAGTAGATCAGCGGGTCGGGACGCTTGTAGATGTCCGGAGGGATCACCTGGCAGCGGGTGAACACGTGTCCGGCGGCATGGACGCGATCTTTGTGCTTGGCCTTCTTCCGCAATTCACAAATCAGACGCAAGAAGCCGAACAGCCAACCGATGGCCAGCTCGTACAGTATGGCCAGGATCGATACCAAGAATGCGATGAGCCTACGCATGTAGATGCCTCCGCGTTGGTCTCAACAGAAACTTGTCCTCGGTTGCGAACTCCTCCCCGCTACGCAGCGCGACTCGAATCGACGGCAGGATGAAAGCGCAACCATAGCAGACCCTAATCCTGTCGGAGGGAATAACTTCGAAAGGACAACCCATTGGCCGCATCAGCTAATGCGTTGACCGCGACGCTTCCTTGCTAGTGTGCCGTCTTTAACTTAACTAGTCCCGGTCGTCACTTGAATCGACGGTGGGGTTGCCCGATCAGTCTCGATTCTCCCGACCGGTGGAATGGTTTCGATGCCTCTACTCAAGTGACGACGGGACTAGGAAGCGCGCTGAAACGACGCGAGCAGTGCGTGAAGTATAGTCCCGGACGCGAGGTGCGCCATGGCTGCTCACGGGTTCGTGTTCGCTGATCCGCAATCGTCGCCGGACAATTTCGACACCTTCAACCCGCAGGATGTCTTCGCGGATTCGAAAGTCAGCGCCAACGCCAAACCGGAAAAAATTCCGTCGCCCTGGCGCACGCCGCCGGTGATGACACTGGAGGAGGTACTGGGCGCGGCGGCGGTGACGCAGATTCAGAACGCGGGCCAGCTCGCGTTTCACTCGGTCGGCGACACGGGTGGAATCAAAGAGCCGGCGCGCCAGTTCGCGGTGGCCGACGCGCTGGCCGCGGATCTTCAGGGCAAAACGCTCGCGAAGAATCGGCCCGCGTTCTTTTATCACCTTGGCGACGTGGTTTATTACTTCGGGCAGGAGAAGTATTACTACGACCAGTTCTACGACCCGTACCGCAACTACGACGCGCCGATCTTCGCGATCCCCGGTAATCACGACGCCGTGACGTTCGCCGGCGAGCCGGTGAAGTTTTCGCTCGAGCCGTTCGTGAATAACTTCTGCACCAAGACGCCGGGCAAGAGCCGCGTGGCCGGCGGCATCGCGCGCACGACGATGACGCAGCCGGGGGTGTATTTCGCGCTGGACGCGCCGTTCGCGCGGATCATCGGGCTGTACTCCAACACGAGCGAAGGCGCGACCGAAGGTCTCATCAGCGGACCGGTCGTCGGCAATGAGCAGGTGACCTTCCTGGTCGATCGATTGAAAGAGATCGCCGACGAGCGGAAGAAGGGCAAGGGCCGCGCGGTGATTCTCGCGACGCATCATCCGCCGTTCACCGGCAGCTCGCAGCACGTGCCGAGTCCTGGCATGCTGCGCGACATCGACGGCGCGTGCGAGCAGACCGGCGTCTGGCCGGACCTCGTGCTGTCCGGCCACGCGCATCTCTACGAGCGGTACACGCGCACGATGAAAGCCGACGGCCGCGAGATCGCCTACCT
>JACPZV010000541.1 GCA_016195295.1 Acidobacteriota bacterium | reverse complement strand
GTAACCGTGGGCCAGAAGGTTCACCCGTTTGGATTCCGGCTCGGGTTCAACAAGACGTGGCGGTCGCGCTGGTACTCGAACCGCGACTACGCGAAGCTGCTGCACGAGGATCTGGCGTTGCGCCAGAGCCTGAAGAAGCGGTTCGCGCACGCGGGCGTCGCGAAAATCGAGACCGAGCGCGCCGTCAACCGGCTGAAGATCGACATCTACACCTCGCGGCCCGGCATCATCATCGGCCGCAAGGGGACGGAAGTCGACAAGCTGAAGCAGGAGATCCAGAAGAAGACCAGCCGCGACGTGTTCATCAACATCCAGGAGATCCAGAAGCCCGAGCTCGACGCGCAGCTGATCTCCGAGTCCGTCGCGATGCAGCTCGAAAAGCGTGTCGCCTTCCGCCGTGCGATGCGCAAGGCCGTGGAGTCGGCGCTGCGGTTCGGCGCGCGCGGCATCAAGGTGCGCGTCTCGGGCCGGCTGAACGGCGCCGAAATCGCGCGCTCGGAATGGTATCTCCACGGGCAGCTTCCGCTTCAGACGCTCCGCGCCGACATCGATTACGGCTTCGCGGAAGCCAACACGACCTACGGTCAGATCGGAATCAAGGTGTGGCTGTACAAGGGCGAGCGGCTCGTCCCGCAGCGGGGACGGGAAGAAGAATATCGCGAGCGGGCACCGAGACGACCCGCCGCTCGCGGGTGAATTGGGTAATTGCGTAATTGAGTAATCGGGTAATTCAATTGGGCAATTCAATTACCCAATTACCTGATTACCCAATTACCAGATTCAGGGTTTCGCTATGCTGATGCCGAAGAAAGTCAAGTACCGGAAGCAACAGCGCGGGCGCATGGCCGGCAAGGCCTGGCGCGGGTCCGACATTTCGTTCGGGGTGTACGGGCTGAAGGCGATCGAGCCGTGCTGGCTGACGGACCGTCAGATTGAAGCCGCGCGCGTCGCGATGACCCGTTTCGTGGCGCGGGGCGGCAAGATTTGGACGCGGGTGTTTCCCGACAAGCCGATCACGAAGAAGCCGCAGGAAACCCGCATGGGCAAAGGCAAGGGCGCGCCTGAGCAGTGGGTCGCCGTCATCCGGCCGGGCCGTGTGCTGTTCGAGATGGAAGGCGTGAGCGAAGCGGAAGCGCGCAAGGCGATGCGCCTTGCGTCGGCGAAGCTGCCCATTCTGACCAGGTTCGCGATGCGCTTCGCAGAGGAGAAGACGCTATGAAGCCGGCGGAGCTGCGCAATCTCGGCGCTGACGAGCTCGTGGTGAAGGAGCGCGACCTGACGGATCAGTTGTTCCGCATGCGCCTCCAGAAATCCATGGGGCAGCTCGAGTCGCCCGACAAGGTGCGCACGGTACGTCGCGATCTCGCGCGCGTGAAAACGGTGCTACGACAAAAGAGGTGAAGTGGGTAATTGAGTAGTTGAGTAAGTGGGTAACTGGTCGCGTGATCGCCATTACCCAACTACCCAATCACCCATTTACCCAATTCGAGATTCAGACTATGGCACAGAAATCCGAAAAGGTCGGCGTCGTCGTCAGCAACAAGATGCAGAAGAGCTGTGTCGTCGCCGTCGAGTGGCACGTGCGCCACGGACTGTACGGCAAGACCGAGCGGCGCACGTCGAAATTCATGGTCCACGACGAGGACAACGCCGCGAAGGTGGGCGACACGGTCGCCATCACCGAAACGCGGCCGCTCAGCCGCCGCAAGCGGTGGGCGCTCGCGCGCGTCGTGCGGAAGGCCGTGGAAGTCTAGGAGGGCAGGTGGGCCCCCGCCCTACCAGCCCGGAGAAGCACCCATGATTCAGATGCGATCGATTCTTGACGTCGCCGACAACTCCGGCGCGCGCAAGATCGCCATCATCAACCCGATCGGCGGCTCGACGGGGCGCTACGCCAGGCTCGGCGACATCGTGACCGCGTCGGTGAAAGAAGCGACGCCCGAGTCGAACGTGAAGAAGGGGCAAGTCGTCAAGGCCGTCATCGTGCGGACGGTCAAAGAGCAGCGCCGCCGCGACGGCAGCTACATCCGCTTCGACCGCAACGCGGCCGTCCTCATCAACGATCAGGGCGAGCCGATCGGCACGCGCGTGTTCGGTCCGGTCGCCCGCGAGCTGCGCGAGCGACGGTTCATGAAGATTATTTCGCTGGCGCCGGAGGTCTTGTAGGCCGGGTCCTTTCGGACCCGGCGCTGAGGCGGGTCTGAAAAGACCCGCCCTACATGAAACGATATGAGTCGCCTGGCCACCCCAATTCGGAAGAACGACAACGTGCTGGTCATCACGGGCAAGGATCGCGGCAAGCGCGGGCGCGTGCTGAAGGTGCTGCCCGGCGATCGCGGCGCGATCCGGCTGATCGTCGAAGGCGTGAACATGATCAAGCGCCACACGAAGCCCAACCCCGGCAAGAACGTGAAGGGCGGCATCGTCGAGCGCGAAGCGTCGCTGCACGCGTCCAACGTCCAGCTCGTGTGCCCCGAGTGCGGGGCGCAGACCCGTGTGGGCCACAAGATCCTCGGCGATGGCCGGAAAGTCCGCATCTGCCGCAAGTGCGAGGGGGTCGTCGACAAATGAGCCGGTTGAAGGATCGCTACAAGCAGGAAGTCGTGCCGGCCCTGCAGAAGGAGTTCGGCTACAAGAACGTGATGGCGGTGCCCAAAATCCACAAAGTCGTGGTGAACATGGGGCTCGGCGAGGCCACGTCCAACGCGAAGATTGTCGACACAGGCGCAGACGAGCTGGCGCGCATCACCGGACAGAAGCCGGTCACCCGTCGCGCGAAGAAATCGATCGCGGCGTTCAAGGTCCGGAAAGGCCAGCCCATCGCGACGATGGTCACGCTGCGCGGGGAACGGATGTGGGAGTTCCTCGATCGGCTGATGAACATCGCGCTGCCGCGCGTCCGCGACTTCAAGGGCGTGTCGTCGAAGGGGTTCGACGGCCGCGGCAACTACACGCTGGGGCTGCGCGATCAGCTGCTCTTCCCCGAGATCGACTACATGAAGGCCGACAAGGCGCGGGGCATGAACGTCTCGGTCGTCACCACGGCGAAGACCGACGAAGAGGCGAGGAAGTTGTTGCAGTTCATCGGCATGCCGTTTCGGCAGAGCTGAGAAAAAAGGGCTGAGGGCTAAGGGCGTATGGCAACTACCGCGAAGATCGCGAAGGAACAGAAGAAGCCGAAGTACAAGATCCGGCTGCGCAACCGGTGCCATCTGTGCGGCCGTCCGCGCGCCTACATGCGGAAGTTCGGGCTGTGCCGTCTCTGCTTTCGCAAGCTGGCGCTCGAGGGCGATGTGACTGGGGTCACAAAGAGCAGCTGGTAAGAAAGGTGCTGAGTGCTGGGTGCGAGGTGCGGGGGGTGCCGTGCGGGGTGCTGAGTGCTTGGTGCGACGCCGAAGTCGACGAGACACCCGGCACGGCACCCAGCACGCCGCACCTGGCACGGCACCACGCACGCGGCACGTAGCACTCAGCACGACAAGGTAGAGAGAAATATGACCGATCCAATCGCAGACATGCTCACGCGGATCCGCAACGCCGTGACCGCCAAGCACACACGCGTCGACATGCCGGCTTCGCGCATCAAAGCCGACATCGCGCGCATTCTTCAGGACGAGGGCTACATTCAGGGCTTCAAGCTGCTGGACGAGCCGATCATCAGGGGTAGCGCGGCGTTGAAGACGCTGCGGCTGTTCCTGAAGTACGGACCGCACGGCGAGAAGCTGATCACGGGCGTCGAACGGATCAGCCGTCCGGGCCGCCGCGTCTATCTCGGACGCGACGATGTGCCGGAAGTGCTCGCGGGCCTCGGCACGAGCATCCTGACGACGTCGCGCGGGGTCATGACGGGGCGGGCCGCGGTGAAGGCGGGCGTCGGGGGAGAGGTGCTCTGTAATATCTGGTAAGGCTGAAGTGCGAAGTTTGAAGTGTGAAGCCTTCAGACTTCACACTTACGGGATAGAAACAATGTCACGAATCGGAAAGAAGCCAATCACGATTCCGAAAGGCGTCACCGTCAAGGTCGTCGACGGCGCCGTCGAAGTGCAGGGACCGAAAGGCAAGCTGCGCCAGACGCATCCGGCGGGTATCAACTTCGCGCTCGCGGACGGGCACCTCGTCGCCAAGCAGGCCACGGACAACCCCGAGCTCGGCAAGTTCCACGGTCTGGCGCGCAGCCTCGTCGCCAACGCGGTGCGCGGCGTGACCGAAGGCTTCAAGCGCGAGCTCGACATCGTCGGCGTCGGCTACCGCGCGGAGCTGAAGGGCAAGCAGGTCATCTTCGCGCTCGGGTATTCGCACGCCGTCGTGTTCGACATCCCCAACGGGATCGACATCGCCATCGACAAGCAGACGCACATCACCGTGACGGGCGTCGACCGTCAACTGGTCGGGCAAGTGGCCGCGAACATCCGTCGATTCCGGAAGCCCGATCCCTACAAGCAGAAGGGCGTGCGCTACACCGGCGAGGTGCTGAAGAAGAAGGCGGGCAAGACGGGGGCCAAAGCGTAGGGCTGAGGGCTGAGGGCTGAGGGATGAAGATAAAAACGAAGAACGATCGCCGCGTCCGCATTCAGCTGCGGCAGCGCAAGCGGATCGCCGGGACGAAGGCGCGGCCGCGTCTCAGCGTGTTCCGCAGCGTCACGCACATCTACGCGCAGGTGATCGACGACATGAGCGGCCAGACGCTGGCGTCGGCCTCGAGCGTCGAGACATCGCTCAAGGGCACGTTCGCCAAGGGCGTCCGCGGCGGCAACCTCAAGGGGGCCGAAGCCATCGGCAAGGTCATCGCCG
>JACPZV010000540.1 GCA_016195295.1 Acidobacteriota bacterium | reverse complement strand
GCGCAGGTCGTCGAAGGCGATCAGGACGCGGTCTTCGGCGACAGCCTCGTGCTGGCGGCGCTGGAGCACAAGAAGAATCCGATCTCGTACGATCCGGGCACCGGCAACTACAACAACTTCTGGCTCGTCGAGCGCGACGTCGAGGATCGCCGGACCTCCTTGATTACTGATCCGCCGGACGGCCGGCTGCCGGCGATGACGCCTGATGGGCAGGCGCGACAGAAGGCCGCGGCCCAGCACCGCCGGGAGAATCCGTACGAGAATCCCGAGGACTTGAGTCCGGGCGAGCGTTGCGTCAACTTCGGCGTGCCGAAGCTCAGCGCGGGCTACAACAACTACTACCAGATCGTGCAGGCGCCTGGCTACGTCGTGTTCCACAGCGAAATGGCGCACGACGCCCGGATCATCCCGCTCGACGGCCGTCCCCATGTCGGCGCGAACATCCGGCTGTGGAACGGCGACCCGCGCGGCCACTGGGAAGGCGACACGCTCGTCGTCGAGTCGACGAACTTCTCGCCGAAGAGCGAGTTCAGAGGCTCACACGAGAACCTGCGTCTCATCGAGCGCTTCACGCGCGTCGGTCCACGGACGCTGAACTATGAAGTGACGGTGACCGATCCGACGACGTGGACGGGGCCGTGGACGGCGATGGTGCCATTCAAGGGCACGGACGACAAGATCTACGAGTACGCGTGCCACGAGGGAAACGAAGCGATGATCGGCACCCTGAACGGGCACCGCGTCGAGGAAAAGGCCGCGGAAGAAGCCGCCAAGAAAAGCTCGAAACAGTGACACGCGACTAATGCCCTTTGGGTTTGATCGCCGCCTTGGGGCCGCCGCGCGGGTCCGGCACGAAGCGATCGCGCGCCGGCATGACGACTTTCGGGAGCGACTTCGCGTCGATGACGGCGTCAGCAGGGATCAGATCGTTGAGGAACAGCAGATACGCCGTGAGGCCGTAGACCTCGTCGTCCTTCAGCGACCCAGGCGCGTCGGGCGGCATCGCGCGACGGATGTAGTCGAACACCGTCGTCGCATACGGCCAGTAGTCGCCGATCGTTTTCGGGATGCGCGGATCGCGCGCGAAGGGAAACGCGTCGCCCGGCAAGCGGCCGACCAGGCGATCGTTCGGACCCTCTTTGCCCGTTCTCCCATGACACGCGGCGCAGCGTGCCGCGTAGAGCGGCGCGCCGTCGGCGGACGTCGCGCCGCCCGACGGAAGTCCGGTGCCGTCCGGCTGGACGTCGATGTCCCACGCCGCGATCTCTGCCGGCGTCGCCGGCCGTCCGATGCCGAGCGTCGCGGGCTGATTGGTCGCCGGCGGTTTCGTCGCCGGCGCTTTCGTCGCGGGCGACTGAGCGGCACCGATCGTCGCGACGCCGCATGCGACGCCGCACGAGACGACGACAACCGCGATGACGCGAGTGGCCGTCATCCCCACGCCTCCTCTTTATAGACGACGGAGCCATCGGCGCGTACGACCCAGCCGGTGATCGGATTGAGATGATAGCCGGCGGCGCCGGGTCCGCGCTTCGCGAGCAGCTCCGCGCGCGTGGGCTGAACGTATCCGGTCTCGTCGACCGCGCGACTCATGATCACCGCTTCACCGCCGTCCCATTTCCAGAGATGGCGGAAGCGCGTGTGCGCTTTCGACAGGACCGGCTGCTGCAGCTTCGCCGCCGTCCACGTCCTGCCGCCGTCGGTGCTGACGTCGACGCGCGTGATCTTCCCGTAGCCGGTCCACGCGATGCCCTGAATCTCCACCCAGCCGCGCGTGACGTTGACGGGATAGGTGGGATAGGTGATCAAGGACCGCGCGTCCATCACAAAGCTGAAGATGCGCGCCGTGTCGTTCGTGAGCGGGTCGGTGTACTTCGACGTTTCCTCGCGCGTCATGAACGGACGATCCGACAGCTCGATGCGGCGCAGCCACTTGACGTTCGTGTTGCCTTCCCAGCCCGGCAGCAGGAGGCGCGCCGGGTAGCCCTGCTCGGGGCGAATGGCTTCGCCGTTCTGTCCGTACGCGATCATCGCGTCGTCGTGCGCCTTCTCGACCGGAATGCTGCGCGTGAGCAGCGCGGCGTCGGAGCCTTCGGCGAGAAACCACGTGGCTTTGGGCAACACGCCGACCTCGCGGAAGATCGTGGACAGCAGGACGCCGGTCCACTCGCTCGTGCTGGTCAGGCCGGCGAGCTGCTGCGGCGTCGTGTCCGGCGGCGCCGTGCGACCGAGATTCCCCGAGCACTCGAGGAACGTGATGCGGCTCACTTGCGGGAACCGCTTGAGGTCCGCGAGCGTGAACATCATCGGGCGCGTGACCATCCCGTGGACCAGAAGCGAGTACGTCTTGGGATCGATCTCCGGCACGCCTGCGTGGTGCCGCTCGAAGTGCAGGTCGGACGGCGTGATCGTGCCGACAAGATCCTGATGCGGGGTTCCAGACGAGGCGGCGCCACGCGGCTGGCGCTGCGGTTTTTCGGAAGGCGCGCGCATGCCGAGCGCCCGGCTCGGCTTTCCGCGGACCTTCGAGGGATCCACCGGGGCTGCCGGAGCTTGCATCGCCGCGGTTTTTCGCAGGGCGACGACACCGGCCGCGCCGGCGAGAAGCGTGCGTCGGGACACTTTCATAGAGCCTCGTTTG
>JACPZV010000561.1 GCA_016195295.1 Acidobacteriota bacterium | reverse complement strand
GGCCGTGCCGTCGCTGGCGCTCGGCTCGGGCGAAGTCACGCTGGCGTCGCTGACGGCGGCGTACGCCGCGTTTGCCGACGGCGGGCTCGTGCGCAAGCCGGTCTTCATCCGCCGCGTGGAAGACAGCCGGGGCACGTTGCTCTTCGAATCGCTCGAGACGGCCTCGCGCGCGACCAGTCCAACGACCGCGTTTCTCATGAGCGCCATGCTCGCCGACGTCGTGAATACGGGGACGGCGTCGCGCTCGCGGCAGCTCGGCTTCACGTTGCCCGCCGCCGGGAAGACCGGCACCACCAACGATTTTCACGACGCGTGGTTCGTCGGCTACACGCCCACGCTCGTGACCGGCGTCTGGGTCGGGTTCGACGCGCCGCGCACGATTTTGAGAAACGGGTTCGCCGCCGACGTGGCCGTACCGCTGTGGACACGCTTCATGTCGACGGCCGCACGCGGCGACACGTCCGCCTGGTTTGCGCCGCCGCCAGACGTGACGACGGCCACGATCTGCCCGGTGTCCGGCAAACGGGCGACGTCACGTTGCGATCAGTCGCGCGTCGAGTACTTCGCTCGCGGCACCGAACCGGCCGAAGACTGCGACCTCCACACCGCCGGCCCACTGCGCAAGCTCCTCGCGCTCTTTGGCGCGCGAGGACAGTGAATGGCTTATGTTGACCAGGCCACGGCCTCAGGTTTTGCCCAGCCGGGCGGCTAGGTTTTCTTCAGGGTCATCCCTGTGATCTCCCCAATTGTTCGAACTCTGTGGCCGGCGTACGTTGATCGCGTCATGAGGCTGCACGCCGCCTCGTGGCTTCGGGGCACTCTCCCCGCGATCGTGCCGACGGTTCGCCGGTTCGCGGCCCGACGAAGGCCAAAACCGAAAGGGGCGAAGCCTTGGACTCTCCAGTCACTCTGAATTCTGAACACTGGTACGCCCTCTGGACGCGCAGTCACGCCGAGCGGCTCGTGCACGATCAACTCGCGGCCCGGGGCTTCCGCCTGTTTCTGCCCACGGTCAACGTATGGTCCAGACGCGGCGGCGCCCAGCATCTCGTCAGCATGCCGATGTTTCCCGGCTACCTCTTCTTGCGGCACGCGATGGACAAGACGTCGCACGTCGAAGTGCGGAAGGCACGGGGACTGGTGCGCGTGCTCGGCGAGGGCTGGGATCGGCTGGCGCCGGTACCGGACGCGCAGATCGCGGCCATTCAGAACATCCTCGCCAGCGACCTTGCAGTGATATCTCATACGTTTCTGCGGGTGGGACAGCGCGTGCGCGTTACGCGCGGACCGCTGATCAACGTCGAGGGCTTTCTCGTCCGCACGCAACCGGAGAAGGGTCTGCTCGTGATCTCGGTCGATCTCCTGCAGCGGAGCGTCGCCGTCGTCATCGACTGCACCGACGTGACACCGGCATGAGGAACGTGATCGCGGTCCTGATCGTCGCCTCCGTCACGCCCGCGTCGCCGACGTGGGCGCAGGGCCGCTTCTCGTGGGCGCCTTCCGTGTCGATCGCCGAGGTCGCCGATTCCAACGTGTTCTCCACGCCGTCATCCGGCGAATCCGACTTCGTGACCCGCACGAGCCCCGGCGTGCAGGCCGGCTACCAGTCCGTGCCGCTGCAGCTCGTTGGGCGCTACACGTGCGACGCCGAACGGTACCGGGACCATCCGCAGCTCAACGACACCTTCGCGCGTCAGCAGGCGGGCCTCGATCTCCGCGCGACCGTAAGGCGCACCACGCTCACGACTGCCGCGTCGTACGTGACCACGCACACGCCGCAGGAGCTCAACGCGCTGACCGGCCTCACCGTCCAGCGCGCGCCCGCCATGCAGTACTCCGTCGCGCCGTCGCTCAACTATCAGTTCAACGCGCTGACGCGCGGCTCGGTGGCGTTCCAGCTCGCGCGCAGCACGTTCGGCGAGACCGCCTCGACCGCCACCGGCGCGCCGTCGATTGTGACGCGGGAGTTCACCGTCGGCGTCGACCGCCATCTTGCCGCGACCGACGTCGCGCGCGCGCGGTACCGCGAACGCTCGTTCGACTTCGGTGGCGCACCGGCACTCTCCAGCGGCGCGACGTCCCGCGCGCTGCTGCTCGGGTGGACGCATGACGTGTCGCGGCTCACTCAGACCACGGTCACGGTCGGGCCGCGGTTGTCCGACGGGAGCGTGAGGCCCGAGGTCGCCGTCGACGTTCGCCGGCGTCTGCAGTCCGGCGACGTCGCGCTGAGCTTCGCGCGAACCGAGGGCGTCGCGCTCGGCGAGGCGGGCGCCATCGAAGTGAAACGATTGACCGGGAGCCTGACGGCCCGCCCCGCACGGCGACTCGAGCTGCGCGCCGGACCGGGCGTCAGCCGCGATGAGGCGCCGCTCTCAGGATTGAAGGCGACGGTGTACCTGCTGGATGTCGCCGCGACCAGCCCTCTGACGCGATGGCTCTCGCTGCAGGCGTCGTACCAGCGCGCATGGGAACGCAGCGAAACGCCGCTCTACGGCGCGCTCGCGTTCGAGCATGCCGTGTTCATCGTCAGGGCCGTGGCCGCTGCTCCAACTGCGTCGACGGGCTCCGGCCACGCGCGCGCGGCCGCGCCGCCGGCTCTGATCAGATACGGCGCCGCGGCCGGACGATGAGCGTGAGCCGCACGATGTCCATAACGTCTACGCGTGCGTGCGTCGTCTTCCTCGCGCTGACGATTGCCGCGACTGAGGTGCGGGCTCAAAGGTCGGGAGAGCGCCGCCGAGCCGACCCGCCCGCGACCGCGGCCGCACCGGCCGCGCCGTCGTCCGCCT
>JACPZV010000560.1 GCA_016195295.1 Acidobacteriota bacterium | reverse complement strand
CAGCCACGGCACGACGCGAAACACGCCTCCGGCCAGATAAAAGCTGAACGCGTCGCCGCGCATTTCCAGCTGCGCCGCGACCGAGCGCGCCGCCAACACCAGCTCTTCGGCGGCCCGCTCGAGGATGCGCGTCGCCACGGCGTCACCCTGCCCTCTCGCGCGCTGGACAATCGGGCCGAGGGCCGCGACGCTCATGCGCGGCTCGTCCCGGTCGTAGACGATCCGCGGCAAGCGCGAGACGTCCTCCACGTTGAAGTGCGCGAGGATGTCCGCGGTGAGACGCGTGGCCGGACCGCGACCGTCGGCGGCGCGCATCACGGCCGCGACGGCTTCCCGCCCGATCCAATAGCCGCTGCCCTCATCGCCGATCATGTGGCCCCACCCGCCGGCGCGCGCGGCCTCGCCGGCCGTGTTGCGACCGTACGCGATCGCGCCCGTGCCGGCGATGATCACGATTCCTGCGGCGTCGCCGGCGCCGGCCACGAGCGCAATGAGCGCATCGTTGACGACCAGTACACGCGCCTGGGAGCGGATGCGGCGCATGATGGCGCGCACTGTCCGCGCTTCATCGTCGCGATCGACCCCCGCGATGCCGAGGCAGATGGCCGCCGGCACGATGCCGCGGTCGGCGATGGCCGCCTCCATCACCTCATGCAGCACTTTCTCGACCGCGAGCTCGCCCGAGGCGTGCAGGTTGGCGCCCGGCCCGCGCGCTGCCGAGAGCACAACGCCGCGCTCGTCCGCGAGCAGACAGACGGTTTTCGTGCCGCCGGCGTCGATGCCGAGGACGTGCATACGCTGCGATTATTACTCGCGGTCCATCTTCGAATCTATGCTACGCTCCGTGCGTTTCGTTGCGCGTCTGCCGCTTCACTTCCGCCTTCTGACTTCTGCCTTCTCACTTTCTATGGGCTTCTCCGCCATCGACTACGCAGTCCTGGCGGCGTACTTGGTCGGCATCACGATCTTCGGCAGCCGGTTCCGGCGATCGCATCATTCAGTACAGGACTACTTCCTCGGCAATCGCCAGACGTCGTGGCTCGTCATCAGTTTGTCGATCGTCGCAACGGAGACGAGCACGCTCACGTTGATCGGCGTGCCCGCGCTCGCCTACACGGCGTATCCGCGTCCCGAGCAAGGCGGCAGTTTGACGTACCTTCAGGTCGTGGCGGGCTACGTGGTCGCGCGCTTTGCGATCAGCTTGCTGTTCATCCCCGCGTACTTCCAGGGCAACATGCTGACGGCGTATGCACTCCTGGATCGGCGGTTCGGGCCGCAGGCACGGCAGTTTGCGGCGTCGCTGTTTCTCGTCATGCGCGCCCTTGCGGAAGGCGTCCGTGTGTTTGCCGCCTCGCTCGTGCTGGCCGCGGTGCTCAGCGCGAGCTTGCCCCAGCTGCCGAATCTCTGGCTGTGGTCCATCGTTCTCGTCGGAGTGCTGACGCTCGTGTACACGTTCGAGGGCGGAATCGCCGCCGTCATCTGGACCGATTTGGTGCAGCTCGTGATTTACGTCGGCGGCTCGCTGCTCGCGGCCTACATGCTGGTCCGACTCGTTCCCAGCGGGTGGACCGGAATCGTCGAGGACGCGCGTGCCGCCGGCAAACTGCAGCTCGTCTCGTGGTCGTGGGATTTCACGGTGCCGTTCACGTTCTGGGCGGGGCTCGTCGGCGGATGTTTTCTGACGATGGCGTCGCACGGCACCGATCAGCTGCTCGTCCAACGGCTGCTCACCTGTCGGAATCAGCGTGAGAGCCAGCTCGCGCTGATCGTCTCGGGATTCGTCGTCTTCGCGCAGTTCGTGCTCTTTCTCGGCATCGGGCTGATGCTCCACGCGTACTATGGAAGTCATCCGTTGCCGCCGATGGCGAGTCCCGACGAAATTTTTCCGGCGTTCATCGTGAGGAGCCTGCCCCACGGCATCGCCGGGCTCGTGATCGCCGCGATCTTCGCGGCGGCGATGTCGAATCTGAGCGGCTCGCTCAATTCGCTGGCATCGACGACGGTGCTGGATTTCTACCAGCCGCTCACCGGACGCCGTCTCGACGATGCGGGACTCCTCACGCTCTCGCGCTGGCTGACCGCGGGATGGGGCCTCGTGCTGATCGCCATTGCGATCCTCGCCCGCGACTGGGGATCCGTTTTTACCGCCGGCCTGACCATCGCGTCGATCGTGTACGGACCGATGCTCGGCGCATTTCTCCTCGGCGTCCTGACGACGCGCACGACCGCGCGCGGAGCGATCGCGGGCATCGGCGTGTCCCTGGTCGTGATGATCGGCGTGCGCCTGTTCACTCCCCTGGCCTGGACGTGGTACGTCTTGGCTGGCACGCTCGTCTGCACGTCGGTGGGATGGCTGGCGAGTCTTCGTGATTGACGACGCGCGGCGCGTGCTAGATGAGGCGATCCGGACGAAAGTGTTCCCCGCCGCCACGCTCGAGGTGGGTCACAGTGCCGGCGCGTTGTGGAGCGAGGCTCACGGCACGCGCACGTTCGACGTCGAGTCGCCTCCGGTCGACGTGAACACGCCGTTCGACCTTGCTTCGCTGACAAAGGTTCTCGCGACGACGACCGTCATGATGGCGCTCGTCGGGGAGGGACGCGTAAGACTCGACGAACGCCTCGCGGTAATCTTCAACGAATGGCGAGGCGACGACCGCGCCGCAGCGACGGTTCGCGATCTCCTCGAGCACGCCTCCGGGCTGCCGGCTCGACTGGTGGACTTGCCGCCGGCCAGCCAACGGGAGTTCGAACACGAGATCTGTACGGCGCCACTCGAATATGGGCCGCGAACGAAGTCAATCTACAGCGACCTCGGGTTCATCCTGCTGGGATTCCTCGCGGCCGATCGAGGTGGCGCTTCGCTGGCCGATCAATTCCACGCGATTGCGGTCCGGTTTCAGCCGGAACTGACGTTCGCGCTACAGACGCCGGCGCGACGCCTTGCGGCGCCGACGATGCCCGAACTTGGCGATCCACGCCGCGGGCGGACGCTGGTGGGTGAAGTGCACGACGACTACGCGGCGGCACTCGGCGGAGCGGCGGGCCACGCCGGGCTTTTCGGATCGGCAATCGCCGTCGGCGCGTTCGCGCGCGTGGTACTGCGAGCCTCGCGCGGAAATGTCGACGTCCCGCCGCCGTTTTCGCCCGCGTCCGTGGCCCGCTTCACGGCAAAGAGTTCCGTGTCGGGAAGCTCACGCGCGCTTGGGTGGGACACGATGCTGACGACCTCTTCCTGTGGCACCCGCATGTCCGAGTCGGCCTTCGGACACGTCGGCTTCACGGGAACGTCGCTGTGGATCGATCCGGATCGCGACCGCTACTTCGTGCTTCTGACGAATCGCGTCTGTGGGGGCGGCACGCTCGACCAGATGCGGGCGGTGCGGCGCGCATTCCACGACGCACTCGGCGATGTGTGATCGAGGACGACGCCCAACGACTAACGACCAACGACCAACGACCAACGACTAATGACGCTCACCATCACGGACTGGCTCGTCATCGCCGCGTATTTCGCGCTGAACCTCGTCATTGGGCTGTACTACGCGCGGCGGGCGCGCGGCAGCACGGCCGAGTTTTTTCTCTCCGGCCGCAGCGTGCCCTGGTGGCTGGCCGGCACGTCGATGGTCGCGACGACGTTCGCGGCGGACACGCCGCTCGTCGTGACGGGCATGGTTGCGCGCAACGGCATCGCCGGCAACTGGCTGTGGTGGAACATGGCGGCGAGCGGCATGCTGACGGTCTTCGTCTACGCGCGACTTTGGCGGCGCGCGGGCGTGATGACCGACGTGGAGTTCGCCGAATTGCGCTACTCGGGTAAGCCGGCCGCGTTTCTGCGCGGCTTCCGCGCGCTGTACCTCGGCGTTCCGATCAACTGCATCATCATCGGCTGGGTGAATCTCGCGATGATGAAGATTCTCCAGGTGACGTTGGGCCTTGACGCGACCGGCGCGCTGTGGGCGCTGCTCGCCATGCTGGTCTTCACCGCGTTCTATACAACGCTCGCCGGACTCTGGGGCGTGCTGGTCACCGACCTCGTGCAATTCGTGCTGAAGATGGGCATGGTCGTCGCCCTCGCGTTCTTCGCCGTGCGCGCCGTCGGTGGACTGGCGGCGCTGAAGGTGAAAGTGGCCGCCCTCGACGCCGTGGCCGGCAGCGGCTCCCGCCTGTCGTTCTTTCCGTCCACCGACTCGGCGTGGATGCCGGCGATCACGCTGTTCGTGTATCTCGGCGTCAACTGGTGGGCCAGTTGGTATCCCGGCGCCGAGCCCGGCGGCGGTGGGTACGTCGCACAACGTATCTTCTCGGCCAAGGACGAGCGCCACGGGTTGTTCGCCACGCTCTGGTTCAACATCGCCCACTACGCCGTGCGCCCGTGGCCATGGATCCTCACGGCGCTGGCGTCGCTGGTCCTGTACCCGACGCTCGTGGACAAGGAGTCGGGCTACGTCCGGACGCTGATGGACCCTGGGGTGTTCCCGCCGTCGCTGCGCGGGATCATGCTCGCCGCCTTTGCCGCCGCGTATATGTCGACGATCGGCACGCAGCTCAACTGGGGCGCGTCGTACGTCGTCAACGATTGCTATCGCCGATTTCTCCGGCGCCACGCGCGCGAACGCGAGTACGTGATCGCGTCTCAGCTCGTCACGGTCGGGCTGATGCTGCTCTCGATCTACGTCACGATGCACCTGGCGTCGATCGAACAAGCGTGGAAGCTGCTGATCGTCACGGGCGCGGGCACGGGCACGGTGCTTCTTCTGCGGTGGTTCTGGTGGCGCATCAACGCGTGGTCGGAAGTGTCCGCGATGACCGCCGCGGCGGTGGTGTCGCTGTATCTGCAGATCGTGCTCAAGTGGGACGGCGATCAGCCGCGCGGCTTCGCGTACATCATGCTCGTGACGGTGGCGGTGACGACGGCCGCGTGGCTCGCGGTGACGTGGTTGACCGCGCCGGAACCCCAGACGACGCTACGCCAGTTCTACACACGCGTGCGTCCGCACGGGCCGGGCTGGACAACGGTCGCCGTGAGCGCGGGCGTGGCGGCGGCCCCGGGCTCGCTCGGTCGCGAGCTTCTCAGTGCGTTACTCGGGTGCGTGCTAATCTACTCCGCGCTCTTCGGCGTTGGCGTGCTCCTGTTGCGGAGCGTCGTCTTCGGAGTTGGACTGCTGGCCATTTCTGCACTGTCGGCGATGGCAATCGCGCGCAATCTCGCCGATCAGAAACTCTGAAGAAACGCTCGGCCGCGCGGGGCGCTTCGGCGTCCTAACCTCAAAAGCGGCCGCGCGGCGTACCGGGCTGAATGGGTTGAATTGGAGTGCCCGGGTTGCCGAAGCCGCCGCGTTGGCCTGGTGCTCCGGGACTATTCGGGTCAAAGCCTCGTCTACCAGGGTCGTTCGGATTTGCCGGGCCGCGGCCGCGTTGTCCGCCGAGCGGTCCCTGGCCGTTTGGCGGCTGCGGTTGTCCAGTCTGCCCGCGTCCAGTTTGACCTGGCGCGCCGACGCCGGCGGCGCCGGCACCGGGTTGTTGAACCTGGGCGAGATGAATGAACGCCCACTCATTGTAGTGACTGCGTCCGTTGTAGAGGCGGATTGATTGATCTTTGCTCTTGCTCGTCACGCCGCTGATTCCGGCCGCCACGGTCGCTCCTGGTGTGCCGGGAACGACGCCACCTCGACCGGCTCCAGAAGTCTGCGCGCCGGCGGCAGGCGATGTGACCGTCGATCCACGTGCGCCCGCAGTGCCGCGCTGCGCGCCCGTCGTTGCGCCCGGAACGTTGGCGCCCGCGGGAATGGGCTGGAAGTCGTCGTTCGTGATCGGGTCCTTGTACTTCTTGCGCAGAAACCGCTGCTCGACCAGGACGTCGATGCTTGGCGGATACGCGTTGGCGTACTTGCGCTGATACAACCCGATCGCGTGGGCGTACTGCAGGCCGCGAAAGACGAGCTCCTCTTCCTTCTCGCGCTGCGCGGCGTGCTTCCAGACCGGCATCGCGACCGTCAGCATCACGGCCATGATGCTCATGGCGACGAGCAACGCGGCCATCGCGTAGCCGTGCTGCCGGCGGCGTCCTTGACCCGGTAACTTCATGGGACCTAAGATGTTTATCGTTTTCATGCTATCACGCCCCCGCCGCGCGTTCCCGCTGGCGCTTTTCTTTATTTCCTCCCTTTGGATCGCAGCGTGTCAGAAGGTGCCCTTGCTGGCGCCCTCGGGGTCGACGCTCACGCTGACCGCGTCGGCGACCGCGCTTCCGATCAACGGAACCGCGCAGCTCATCGCGCAGGTCATCGAGCCGTCGGGCACACCGCCTCACAGCGGCACCCAGGTGTCTTTTACGACGACGCTCGGCTCGATTGAGCCGGCGGACGCCACGACGGATACCAGCGGTCGGGTCGTGGTCACGTTTAAGGCCGGCACCACCAAT
>JACPZV010000559.1 GCA_016195295.1 Acidobacteriota bacterium | reverse complement strand
GATGGAAGTGGATTTTCTTGGTTGTCACACTACCGACGACGGTTCCGAACGTTCCGTCGTGCGGGAAGAAGACGATGATGCGATCGCCGGTCCGGTTCCTCCATTTCACCGTATCTCCCGGCTGAAGAGACGGGTACGGTGGCAGGACCTTGCAGCCGGAAGACGTTTTCTTGATCGTGATGTCAACTTGCTGCGGCATGGCGTTGCTCCTTCAAAACCTGACGTGAACGTCCAGCCCTAGCGTTTCGGGAAGCGGGGATCGGCCCGAAGCGCGGTCAGGCTGAGCGATCGGTCGACGGCGTCTCGCGAATAGCCGCCGGCGAGCGCCTTGCCGATCCATTCCAGCGCGCGCGTGCGATCGCCCAACTGCTCGTAGACGACGCCCGCCTTGAACAGGCTCGCGACGTCTTTCGGCGCCAGCGCGAGCGCCCGTTCGATCAAGCGCCGGGCCTCCTGGCTGTTGCCGAGCATCGAATCGCAGTCCGCCATGCGCAGCAGCAGGGCAGCATTGCGGGGGTTGACCTGCGATTCCTGCTTCGCCAAACCGAGCGCTCGCTCGTACGCCGGCCGGGCCTTGGCGCGTTCGCCCGGTGCCCAGTAGTAAGCGGCGGCAAGGTTACTCCAAAACTGCGAGTCGCCCTCAGAAGACTTCGACGCCTGTTCCATCATGCGTGCGGCGTCCGCGTACCGTCCGCGCCCGAAATAGAGGGTTCCCAGGTTGGAATACGCCTGAGCCGTCGGCGCGATCGCCACCGATTTCTCGAGCATGCGTGCGGCGTCGTCGAACCGATTCGTTGAAAAGTACACGGCACCCAAATTGGCGTACACGCGCGCGTTGTCGGGCGTGAGTTCGCTCGCGCGACGGTACTGCGCTTCCGCCTCGGACCACAGCTGGCGGCGGAAATAGAAGGTACCGAGCGCGTTGTAATTGCTCCAGTAGTTCGGACGCACCTGGATCGCCATTCGGTAGGTCGCCTCGGCATCGTCGTTCTTGCCGGCCGCCTGATAGGCGTTCGCCAGCTCGCGGTACGCGTCGCCGCTGACCGGATCGAGCGAGACGGCGCGTTTCAGTTCCTGAATCGCGTCGTAGTAGCGGCCGGTGCCGGCGTCGATCAGGCCGAGCGTCACGTACACCGGCGCGAGGCGATCGGTGAAGCCGAGCGCCGTCGTGCAGCTCGCGCGCGCCTCTTCGGACCACCGCGCGTCCTTCGTCAATCCGTACTTCCGCCAGTACGCCTCGCCGAGGCCGGCGTGCGCGAGGGCGAACCGCGGATCCAGCTCGAGCGCGCGCTGGAACGACTGGATGGCGTGTTTGACCGCATCCGGTTTTTCGTACCGCTGGAGAAACCCGCGGCCCTGCAGGTACGCATCGTAGGCGCTCGACACCGTCGTGCTGCCGGCGGTGAGCGCCTCGTGCGCGTCGAGCGGCACGACCGTGCCGAGCAGGGCGGCCACCTCGCGCACGACCCCGTCCTGCATCGCCGCGACTTCCTGCAGCTCGAGATCGATCGAGCGCGCGCTCAGCTGGCGGAGCGACTCGGTATCGACGAGGTTGAGCGTCACGCGCACGCGGGTCGACGATCGTTGGACGCTGCCCGTAATCACGCGCGACACGCCGAACGCGCGCCGCGCCTCGCGCGCGCTGGCGATCGCCTCCCGGCGCACGTCGCTCGCCGGCACGACGTCCACCGTGCGATCGAGCTGCGTGATCTGCGTCAGCTGGTTCGTGAGAATCTCCACGAGTCCGTCGCTGAAGGACGTATTCACCGGATCGCCGCCGATGTTGGTGAATGGCAGCACGGCCAGTTGCTGGCGGCCGGAGGGCGGAACCGGCGGAGCCGGGATCCGGACCCGATCGCGCAGCGACCACGCGGCGGCGCCGATCGCCGCCGCCACGACGAGCGCGGCGGCCGCCCGCGCCGCGGTGCGCCCCCGCTTGGCGCGAAGCCGCAGCCGCTCGCTGAACGTCATCTGCGACGAGTGGCTCCGCGTGCGCGACGCCACGTCGCGCATCGCTTTCAGGTCGCGCGCCAGATCCTGCGTCGAGGCGTACCGCTCGTTCGGATCCTTGGCGAGGCACCGCTCGATCACCGCGAGCAGGTGATCCGGAAGGAGCGGATCGTTCACGGTGAACGGCGCCGGCGCGTCTTCAATGACCGCCGACATCGTCTGGACGGAGGTGGGGCGATGAAACGGCCGCCGGCCGGTCGACATCTCGTACAGGATCGATCCGAACGAAAACTGATCCGAACGGAAGTCCACGCGCCGCCCTGAGGCCTGCTCCGGCGACATGTAGTCGGAGGTCCCCAGCAGCACGCCGGACGAGGTGAGCCTCGACGGCGGCGTCCGCGTCGAACCTTCCGAGATCTCCTGGGGAGGCTCCGGCGTCAGCGTGCTCAACCCGAAGTCGACGACTTTGACGAGGCCGTCGTTCGTGATCATCACGTTCTGCGGCTTCAAATCGCGGTGCACGATGCCGAGGTCGTGCGCCTTGGCGAGCGCGGCGGTGATTTGCACGGCGACGTCGAGGATCTGCTCGAGCGGCAGCGGCCGGTTCGTCATCGTCTGGCGCAGCGTCGCGCCGTTGACCAGCTCCATGACGATGCAGGGCAACGAGTCCACGCGCTCGATGCCGTAGATCGTGACGATGTTCGGGTGGTTGAGCGCCGAGGTCAGGCGCGCTTCCCGCTCGAACCGGTTCAGCAACATCGGATCGGACGGCACGCCTTCGGACAGCACCTTGATGGCCACGTCGCGATCGAGCTCGGTGTCGTGCGCTCGATAAACGTGTCCCATGCCGCCCCTGCCGAGCAGCGACACCACTTCGTACCGGCCGAGTCGAGCGCCGACTTCCAGGACCACGTGGGGGAGCGGGCGATTATAGCCCGGCCGTTGCGCTATTTACTGGCGGCCGTGGGCGGCTTCCAGCCCCCTGTCTTCCGGCGCGGAAGTATGGTAGGTTTCCCTGGGTTTTACAAAAGGAGTTCGTTATGCGCAAGACATCCGCCGCACTCACTGTCGCCGCCTTCATCGTCGCGCTCGGCGCGCCCGCGTTCGCGAAGACCGAGACCGTCAAGGGCCAGATCGTCGACCAGTCCTGCTTCATGAAGGACAAGGAGAACAACAAGGGCGTCGATCACAAGATGCCGGCCGACACGAAAGACTGCGCGATCGCCTGCGCCAAGATGGGACGTCCGATGGCTCTCCTCACGGCCGAGGGCAAGGTGTACGAGATCGCCGGCGGCCTCGCCGCCGACAAGAACGCGAAGATCGTGCCGCACATCTCGCATACCGTGGAGATCACCGGCGACGTGATGGACCACGACGGCAAGATGATGATCACGGCCGACGCCCTCAAGATGATCAGCCGGTAGGAGTGTCGCTCAGCCGAACCGGCTGGCGAGATCGGTGAACCAATTCACCGTGACCGACAACCGGTCCGGCTGCGCGGGACCTCACGCCGTCAGGGCATCCTGCGATAAAGGTCGGAGTGCAGGTTGGCCGACCTACCTGGCCGCCTGCGACGTTGCTTGCGCCCTCTTCACGACCGTCACCGTCATCTGCGAGGGATACTGCTTCGAGTGATGCACGGCGTTGTGCGCGACGACGCCCTTCGACTCGTCGTAGTTGTGGCCGCCGGTGTTGAGATTGCGATCGAAGCGCGGGAAGTTGCTGCTCGAGACTTCGATCCGTAACCGGTGGCCGGCCTCGAAGAAATTGCTCGTCGTCAGCGGCTGCAACGTCACTTTGTAGACTTTCCCGTTTTCCATCCACGCGAGCGGTGTGTCGTAGCCGTCTCGGTAGCGCATCCGCTGAATCGATTCATCCAGGTTGTACGCGCGGCCGTCCGGGTAGACGTCGAGCGCTTTGACGGTGAAGTCCGTGTCCTTCGCGTCGGACGAGACGTACAGCGTCGGTGTCAGCGGTCCGCTTACTTCAGTGCCTTCTCTGAACGCGTCCGACGTGTAGACGAGGATGTCCTCGCGCGCTTCCATGCGGCGCTGATCGAAGGCGCCGGCCTGTACCGCGGTGCCGGTGCAGCAGACGTTGCCGCCGTACGAGAGCGCGGGGTTCATCGGGTCGTACGTGAACGCGTCGGGCTTGTCCGCGTCTGGCGCGGTCGTCGTCAGCGCGCCGTCACCGGCGAGCGAGTTCGCTTTGCCGCCCGACGTCAGATAAAACGTCATGGGCTGCGCGCCCGCGGGCGGCCACGTGTCGGCGGTCTGCCACTTGTTCAGGCCCATCGTGTAGTACGTCACCTTCGGCATCGCGTCGAGGCGCGTGTTCTTCTCGCCTTTGAGGAATTTGTCGAAGAAGCCGTACACGATCTCGTTGTAGTCGAGCCGCGCGTCGCCCAGGCTGCGCTCGCCGACGATCGTGTCCGCGGTCGCGCGCGTGTAGGCGCAGTGGGCAACGGGCGCGATGACGGCCCACTGCTGGTTCGCCACGTCGGGCGAGGCGGTCTTCCGCACGTGGTTGTAGAGCGCGAGGTTCGGGCCGACCGACACGTCGTACCACGACATGAACCAGAGGCCCGGCACGTTCAGCTTCATGTCGTCGTGATACAGACCGCCGCGGTACCACGCCGGATCGTTCGGCGCGCGCTGGATCATCCTGCCGCCGGTCTCGACGGGCATTTGATCGGCGAAGATGCCGCGCGGTCCGTCGACGTTATTGAGAATGTCCTGGACCGGCAGATCCCAGAGCGCCTTCGACCAGTCGACGGGCGGCAGATGCTGCGCGAGATCGAACGACTTCGACGCCCGAATCAAGTCTTCACGCGAGGTGTTGGGCGGAAACATCGGCCGCACCTGATTCTGCTCGCCGTAGATCCACGTGATGAAGAGCATCTGCACCGCGCCGCCGCGATACCAGTTGCCTTGTTCATAGTACGGACCGACGCGGCCGACGCCGGCGCCGAAGCCCTGCACGTTCATCGCGGCATAGCCGGGATGGCCGAGCGCCGCGACGCCCATCTGATATTCGGCGGTCGACGAGTAGCCCGTCGTGCCGATCTTCCCGTTCGACCACGGCTGTTTCGTCAGCCAGTCGACCGTGTTGTAGCCGTCGGTTTTCGAGCCGAGGATGTCGTAGTTGCCCTCGGAGAAGAAGTGCCCGCGCTCGTTCTGGACGACGTACGCGTAGCCGCGCTTGACGGCGGTCAACTGCGCGGTCATGTCCGCGGGCACGCCGTTCTGAATGTCCCAGAAGTTGAAGTTGTACGGCGTGCGGACCCAGATCGTGGGGACTTTGCCGGTGGCGTTCTTCGGGCGATAGATGTCGGTGGCGAGGCGGACACCGTCCGGCATCGGCATCATCACCTTGCGCTCGACGACGGCGATCGATTGCAGTTCTTTTTCCGTATCCCAGCGCCGTGTTTTCTCGGCCGCCGTGATGCCGCCCTGCTGCGCGCGCACGATGGCCGCGGCGCTGCAGATGGCCACGAGCGTCGCGAGGATCAGGAGTCGAACTGACCGTTTCATAACGCCTCCCACGCCCGCGATTATGACGCAAACAAGGAGGGCGGGTGCTATTGGCCCGAATCGTGTCGTTGAGGAAGCGGCTGTGCCTTGATGCTGGAAATCCTCATAACCAGACAATCTTGATTTCCCCTTCGATGGCCTTGAACTCAGGATCGCCCGTGTAGACGTCGGCCTTGTGAGCCTTGGCCAGGGCCGCTGCGAAGCAGTCCGCGAGGGACATCTTCTTGTCCGCCTTGATCGCTCCCGCGACTTCGGCGAGATCCTGGGTCGCTGGTACAACCTCGATCG
>JACPZV010000558.1 GCA_016195295.1 Acidobacteriota bacterium | reverse complement strand
CGCATTCAGGAAGGCGTGCTGTCGCTCGGCGGCTACGCCGACATTTTTCTCCGCAACACCATGGCCTCCGGCGTCGTGCCGCAAATCTCCGCGATCATGGGGCCGTGCGCGGGCGGCGCGGTGTACTCGCCCGCGATCACCGACTTCACGATCATGGTGCGGAACACGAGCTACATGTTCGTCACCGGACCGGACGTGCTGAAGACCGTCACGCACGAGGAAGTCTCGAAGGAAGAGTTGGGCGGGGCGACGACGCACAACGCCACGAGCGGCGTGGCGCACTTCGCCGTCGACGACGACCGCGAGTGCCTGGCGCTGCTTCGCGATCTGCTGTCGTTCATGCCGGGCAACAACCTGGACGATCCGCCGCGCGCGGCGACGAGCGACTCGCCGGATCGCGAAGACGAGGCCCTCGATCGGATCGTGCCGCCGTCGCCGAATCAGCCGTACGACATGCTCGACGTCATCCACGCCGTGGTGGACGAGGGCTACTTCCTCGAGGTGCACCGGCACTTCGCGAAGAACCTCCTCGTCGGCTTCGCCCGGCTCGACGGCCGGCCGGTCGGGATCGTCGCGAACCAGCCGGCCGTGCTGGCGGGGACGCTGGACATCGACGCATCAGTCAAGGGCGCGCGGTTCGTGCGTTTCTGCGACTGTTTCAACATTCCGCTCGTGACCTTCGAGGACGTGCCCGGCTTCCTCCCGGGCACCGTGCAGGAGTACGGCGGCATCATCAAGCACGGCGCCAAGTTGCTGTTCGCGTTCGCGGAAGCGACGGTGCCGAAGGTGACGGTCATCACCCGCAAGGCGTACGGCGGCGCGTACTGCGTCATGTCCAGCAAGCACATCCGCACCGACTTCAACTACGCGTGGCCGACGGCCGAGATCGCCGTCATGGGACCGGAGGGCGCCGTAAATATCTTGTATAAACGCGAGCTCGAGGCGGCGTCCGACCCCGCGCAGGCCCGCGCTCAGAAGGTCGAAGAATTCCGCGAGAAATTCGCCAACCCGTATATCGCCGCCGGCCGCGGCTTCGTCGATGAAGTGATTCATCCGCGTGAGACGCGGCGCAAGTTGATCACCGCGCTCAAGAACCTCGAGAACAAGCGAGACAAGAACCCGCCAAAGAAGCACGGGAACATTCCTCTCTAGCCGGTTTTTTGGATCGCGGGGCGCGCGTGTGCCCGTCGAACCCGCCGGACGCCATTCTTGCCCGTTGACATCCCGTGACAGGCAGCGTATTCATACGTCGCTTGTGCGTCACCATCTTCCGACCTCGCGCTCCCGCTCCACCTGTCCGTAGAGGCCACGCGCGCCGCGCGCGTCGCCTCGCACCCCGATCGCGTCGTTTCGTTTGCCGTGTTTTGTGGTCACTCAATATGGAGAAGAGACTCATGCATCGATGGACTTCGATTGCGGCGACGGTACTCACGATGGGACTGCTGGCCGCCGGGCCGGCGCGCGCGCAATCCACGGCCACCCTTCAGGGCGTCATCACCGATGCGCAGAACGCGGTCGTGCCGGGCGTCTCGGTCACGATCCACAATACGGCGACCGGCGTCGAGCGCGTGGCCGTGACGGACGCGGCCGGCCAGTACGTGGCGGCATCGCTGGCACCGGGCCGCTACACGGTCGTCGCCCATCTCGAGGGATTCAAGGACCAGACGACCGAGGTCGTCCTCGAAGTCGCGCAGATTGCCGTCGTGAACCTGAAGCTCGGCCTGGCGGCGATCGCCGAGAACGTCACCGTCACCGGCGCCTCGCCGCTCATCGAGACCGCCACGGTGTCGGTCGGGCAGGTCATGCAGGAACGGACGGTGCAGGAGATTCCGCTCAACGGCCGGCACTTCGTCGACCTCGGGCCGCTGATGCCGGGCGGCATCACGGCGCCGCAGAACGCCGGGTTGAGCGCGCCGCTGCGCGGCCAGGGCTCGTTCTCCTTCATATCGGCCGGCAACCGCGAGTCGTCCGTGAACTTCATGATCAACGGCATCAACCTGAACGACCTGTCCAACTCGCAGGTGACGTTCCAGCCGTCGATCAACACGGTGTCGGAATTCAAGGTTGACAACTCGACGTTCAGTGCCGAGTACGGCCGCAATTCCGGCGCGATCGTGAACGTGGCAACGCGATCGGGCTCCAATACGCTGCACGGCGAAGCGTTCGACTTCTACCGCGACGATAAGTACGACGCGCGCAACTTCTTCAACCCGGAGCCGGCTCCGCAGTCGGTGTTCAACCGCAAACAGTTCGGCGTCAACCTCGGCGGGCCGATCGTGAAGAACCGCACGTTCGTGTTCGGCAGCTACGAGGGCCTCCGGCATCTGCAGGCGGTCGATCTCAATTCGGGCACACTGACCGCCGCGCAGCGGGCGGCCGTCACCGACCCGCTGACGCAAAAACTGCTGCAGTACATCCCGGCGGCCAACGACTCCACCGGCACGCGCGTCATCGGCTCGGCCCTCGCGCCCGTCAACATCGATCAGTACACGGTCGATCTCAGGAACAATCTGAGGCAGAACGACGATCTGCACTGGTACTACGCGTTCCAGAAGGATCTCCGCCAGGAGCCGAACGCGCAGGGCAACACCGTGGCCGGGTTCGGCGACACGCGTGGCGCCCATCGGCAAGTGATGACGGTAAACGAGACGCACATCTTCAGCCAGTCGCTGGTCAACGAGGTGCGCGTCGGCTACAACCGGATCCACATCAGCTTCGATCCGAACACGCTCGTCGACACCGGGGCTCTCGGAATCAACGTCGGACAGACCGCCAACCCGATCGCGCTGCCGCAAATTACGATCTCGGGCCCCGGCCTCAACATCGGCGGGCCGGCCGGGTTTCCGAGCGGCCGCGAAGTGACCACGTTCGCCGTCGGCGACACGGCGACGTATCTGCACGGCAACCAGATCTTCAAGTTCGGCGGCGAGTTCCGTCGAGTGAAGCACAACAGCGCCAACGGGGATCCCGGAAACTTCACGTATCCGAGCATCGCGGCGTTCCAGCAGGGATTCGGCAGCGCGTTCGCCATCACGCTCGGCGATCGATCGTTCAACGCCTACGTGAACGCCCTCGGCGGATTCGTGCAGGACGCCATCTCGCTCGGCAACAACGTCAAGCTGGACCTCGGGCTCCGCTACGACTACCTGCCGTCGCCGACGGAGGGCGACAACAAGCTTGTCGCGTTCGACCCGGCCACGGTGACGCTCTCACAGATCGGCACCGGCAGCTTCAGCCAGGTGACGAAGAACGGCAGCGACTTCCAGCCGCGCGTCGGCGTGATTTGGAATCCGACCGGTGACGGCAGGCTCGCCGTCCGCGGCGCCTACGCCGTGATGATCAACCAGACCAACACCGGCTACTTCACCGGCGAGGCGGGCAATCCGCCGCTCGTCACGCCGCTGTCGGCGCAGGCCTCCGGCACGGCGGCGAGCAACATCAGGCTCAACAACGCCATCTCGGGCGCGGCCGGCGCCGCGAGCCTCGCCCCGGCGTTCACCGACCCGAACTTCCAGCCGGGCCGGGTGCAAACCTGGAACGTCAACGTCGAGCGCGAGATCGGGCCGACGGGCGTGATGGTCGGCTATTTCGGATCGCATGGCGACCGCCAGCGCATCCCGATCAACCTCAACCAGTTCACGACGCCCGGCGGGACCGTGCGTCCCTTTGCGAGGCTGGCGGCCTCGAGCTCGATCCTGCCGGGCACGACGCTCGGCAACATCACCGAAATCACCAGCCTCGGCTGGTCCGACTACAAGGGACTCTGGGTGACGGCGAACAGACGCATGTCGCAGGGCCTGCAGCTCTCCGGGTCGTACACGCTCTCGAAGTCCACCGACACCAACTCGTTCGACGCCACGGGCGGCGGCAACAACGGCTCGCTGCAGGACAGCAGGAACCTCGCCGACAGCGAGGCGGTGTCGGACTTCGACGTCCGGCATCGCTTCTCGCTCAACGCCAGCTACGACCTGCCGTTCAAGGGCAACCGCCTGAAGGAAGGCTGGCAGGTAGTGGTCGTCGAGCAGGCGCAGACAGGCAATCCGTTCAACATCATTACCAACATCACGACGATCACTGGCTTCTCGTCAGTGCGCCCGGACCTCGTCGGCAGCCTGCCGACGATCACGCCGACCGCGAACCTGGACACGACGACCGGCGCGGTCACGAGCTATCAGTGGTTCGCCAGCAACACCGTCTGCGATCCGCGCGTCGCGGGCTCCTGCACGTCCGCGACGCCGTTCGCGCTGCCGTACTCGGCGGCCGGCGTGGCGCACTTCGGCAGCCTCGGAAGAAACGCGATCATCGGTCCCGGCTTCGGCAACACCGACCTGTCGATCATCAAGAATGTGAAGCTGACCGGTGCGGCGCGCGTCCAGCTGCGCGTCGAGATCTTCAACCTGTTCGATCAGGCGAACCTCGGTCAGCCGGGCCGGACGGCGACCGTCGGCAGCACGTCGTTCGGCGTGATTTCCAACACGCGATTCCCGACCGGCGACTCGGGCTCGGCGCGGCAAGTGCAGTTCGCGGCGAAGTTCCTGTTCTAGGTCATCGCCAGGTATAGAGAGGGGGTGCGGCCGCGCGCCCGCCCCCTCCCGCAGTCCCGCCCTCGTCCGCGCGGTCGCCACACTCCGCCTGACTTCCATTCGCGAACTGTTTCCAAAAACCCGAAGACGCGGCCCCGCGGGGTCACTTTTCGTTCCGAGCGATGCCGACAGTAGCGGAAAGTCCGTTGACAGTCGCAGACATACGACGTATTTATACCGTACTGTTTTTTCCCTTATGTGTTCGCCGAGACTGGTTTACTGCATCTGTCGATAGAGGCGAGGCGCGGGGCGCTTCGCCTCTTCTCACCACGCTCGGTCGCTCCCGGCAAGTTCGCGCGAACTCAATACGGAAGTGGATTCTCATGAAACGATGGGCGTCGTTGACGGCGATGGCCGTGGCCCTGTGGCTGGCGGCCCCAGGCCTGGCACGTGCGCAGCAGGGCACGGGTGAGCTGAGCGGACGGGTTGTCGATTCGCAGCACGCCGTCATGCCGGGCGTCTCGGTGGTGGCGCGAAACGAAGCAACCGGCCAGTTCCGCGAAATCGTCACGGGCGGCGACGGCTCGTTCTTCATGAGCGCGCTCATGCCGGGCACGTACGAGGTGACCGCTCAGTTGTCCGGCTTCAAGAAGTACCAGCGCCGCGGCCTCATCGTGGCCGTGGGCAAGACGCTCACGGTCGAGGTGCCGCTCGAGGTCGGCGGGATCGAACAGGCCATCACCGTGACCGCCGAGTCACCGATCGTCGACACGACGACGAAGCAGCTGGGCGGCAGCATCGCGTCGCAGGAACTGAGCGAAGTTCCGTCGGTCAACCGGAACTTCACGTCCTACCTGAGCCTGCTGCCGGGCGTGACCGCCACGATTTCCACCAACTCGTTCGGCGCAGATTCCATCCGCGTGAACGGCCAGGCGACGCAGAACGCGAACTACCTGTTCGACGGGGCCGGCAACAACGACAACTTCAACAACGGCAACGGCGGCGCGCAGGCGCGCATTCCCGTCGAAGCCGTCCAGGAATTCCAGCTCCTGACGAGCCAGTTCGACGCCGAGTTCGGCCAGAGTTCCGGCGGGATCGTCAACGCGGTGTCGCGGCAGGGCACCAACCTGATGCACGGCACGGCGTTTTTCTTCGATCAGAACCAGACCATGACGTCGCTCGACTACTTCGCCGCGCAGCAGGGGCTGGACAAGCCCGAAGCCCGCCAGCTGCAGTGGGGCGGCTGGCTCGGCGGCGCGATTGTGAAGGACAAGCTCCATTACTTCGCGAACCTCGAGCGCATCGACCAGAACCGCGCCCGCACGATCAACATCAATGCGCGGCCGGAGCTGAACTTCACCGACTTCACGCACGACAACGTGTGGAACTGGATGGTCCGCATGGACCACCAGATCAACGCGAACAACACGTGGGCCGTGCGGTGGCTGCGCGAGTCGTCGCCCCAGACCAATCAGTACACAGCGACCAACCTCACGCGGACGCGCGCCGAGCAGGAGAACGACGTCGACTGGACGATGGTCGGCACCCTGAACTCCGTGATCAAAAACACGCGCGTCAACGTGCTGAAGCTCTCGTACACGCATGAAGACGTGTTCTTCGGCAACCCGGGTTACTTCGACAACCTCGATGCCTGGTTGCAGACGCCGCAGCTGGTCCACCAGACGTTCACCGACGGGGCGAGCACGCGAGCGAACCGGCGCATGGATCCGGCGTATCAGGTGGACGAGACGTTCGCCTGGTTCCTGCCCGGCAAGAAGGGCGACCACGACATCAAGTTCGGCGCGAGCTGGTACTACCTGCCGCTCGAGATCTTCGACGCGGGCACGCAGAACGGCAGCTTCGGGTTCTCTGCGAGCGATTTGGACTTCAATCGCGCCAACCCGCGCACGTATCCCGACCGGCTCACGATCCGCGTGCCCGGCGAGTCCGACTTCTTCGTGAAAGGCAAGGAAATCGGCGCCTTCGCGCAGGACAAATGGAAGGTGAACAACCGGCTGACCATGAGCCTCGGCCTGCGATACGACGTCGAGATCGTCCCTCTCGACGAGACGGGCAACTACCTCTTCTCGAATCCGTCGGACTATCCCGTCGACAAGAACAACCTCTCGCCGCGGTTCGGCGCCTCGTACGTGCTCGACCAGGCGGGCACGACCGTCCTGCGTGGCGGCTGGGGCCTGTACTTCCAGAAGACCGCGTATTCCAACTTCACGCCGCTTGTCTCGGCGGGCGTGACCTCCAACTCCTTCTCGGTGAACTTCCCGACGAACAACATCGACGCCGGTCCGTCGAACGGCCGGTTACCGACGGAACCGTTACTCGTGAATGGGCCTGTGGTGAACCGAGCTCTGCTCGCGACGCTGTTCCCGTCGTCGGCGACACAGAAGAACACCGGCACGGTTAATTTCGACAACCCGGATCGGCATCTGCCGTACGCGCGTGAAGCGAGCGTGGGGATCGAGAAGCAGTTGCCCGGGTCCATCGCCGTGAGCGCCGACTACGTGCACCTGGGCCACCAGGATCTCTACATGCGTCAGGACCTGAACCCCGGCCTTCGAGCGTCCACGGCCCGGACCGCCGCGGTCACCCGCATTCAACCGACGTCGGTGTTCAACGCCGCGGTGCTGGAGCTCGTCAACACCGGCTGGGCCGTCTACGACGGGCTGCAACTGAGCGTGCAGAAACGGTCGGGCGGCGGCCGCTACGGCTTCCGCGCCTCCTACACGCTCTCCCGCGGCTACGGCAACGTGGCGGCGCCAGGCGCCACGGATACGATCGACACCCAGACCGTCGACCCGGTCACGAAGGCGGTCTCGCTCAATCTGGAAAACCGCGAAGGGCCGACGGGCCAGGATCGCCCGCATCTCCTCTCGCTCACCGGTCAGCTCGAGGTGCCGCGCACGCACGGGCTGAACCTGAGCGGGGTGTTCCAGTACAACAGCGGCGCGCCGTTCACGCTGACCGACAGCACCACCGACCCGAACCGGAACGGCAACTTCGAGGAGCCGTTGCCGGCGGGCACCTACAGCGGCGCGGCAGGCAACGTCAACGCGATTACCGTCGAGAACAGCGGTGGCATCAACGGGGCGCGCGGCCCGGCTTACGCCCTGATCAATATGCGCGCCGCGTATCGGTTCAAGCTGGCGCGTAACCAGACGCTGCAGGCCCACTTCGACATCTTCAACGTGACGGACCACGCCAACTTCACCAACCCGGCCAACCCGACCGCTGATCGACGCGACGCCGCAACGTTCCTGATCGTGCGGTCGATTCTCAATGGAGGGCCGACGCGGACCGCGCAGTTCAACCTGACGTACAGGTTCTGAGGAGGGCAGGTAGGGCAGGTAGGTCGGGTGAGGCATGTGGGGCGAGTGGGTTCAACCGGGACTAAACTACCGGCGTGCGTCAGCTCGTTACGGTCGCCGCGGCCGTCGTCGCTGTGGTTTCGGTCTCCGCTCAAACGCCTCAGCGCTTCACGCTCGAAGAAACCACCATCGCACAAATCGAGAGCGCGCTCCGCGACGGTTCGCTGACCTGCCACACGCTCGTCGAGCAGTACCTCAAACGGATCGACGCCTACGACAAGAACGGTCCAGCGCTGAACGCGATCGTGCAGACGAATACCGACGCGCTGAAAACCGCCGACGATCTCGACCGCCGCTTCAGGCAGTCGGGGCCGGTCGGCGCGGGGCACTGCGTGCCGGTGATCGTCAAGGACAACTACGAGACGTTCGACATGCCGACGACGGCGGGCTCGCTCGCCCTCAAGGGCATGATGACCGGCAAGGATGCGTTCGTGGTGAAGCGCCTGCGCGACGCGGGCGCCGTGATGATCGCGAAGTCGAACATGGCCGAGTTCGCGTTCAGTCCGGTCGAGACCGTGAACTCGATCCTCCCCGGCTACACGCGCAACCCGTACGACACGAGCCGCGTGACCGCGGGGTCGAGCGGCGGATCGGCGGCGGCCGCCGCGGCGAACTTCGCGGCCTTCGCGCTCGCCAGCGATACCGGCGACTCGATTCGCGGCCCCGCGTCGCACCAAGCGTTGGTCGGCCTCCGCTCGACGATGGGCCTCGTCAGCCGGGCGGGCGTCGTGCCGCTCAGCATGGCCGCGGACATCACCGGTGCCGTCACGCGGACGGTCGCGGACACCGCGGCCGTGCTCCAGGTGATCGCCGGCGAAGATCCGAACGATCCGGTGACCGCGGCGAGTCGAGGTCACGTGACCGCGAACTACGCGGCCGCGCTCAGGCGCGACGGGCTGAGAGGCGCGCGGCTCGGCGTGCTGCACCAGGCGTACGACACGCCCACGCTCGACCGTGAAGTGGACGCCGTGTTTCGCGGCGCCATCGGCGAGCTGCGCGATCTCGGCGCCGAGGTGATCGACCCGGTCGCCGTCGACGGGTTCGACGCGCTGCGGCGCGCGCAGGGCGGCGGCTGCAATCAGTTCAAGCACGACCTGAACCGGTACCTCACCGCGCTCGGCGACAAGGCGCCGGTGCACTCGCTCGACGAGATCGTGAAGTCGCGCCGCTTCCATCCGTCGATCCAGGCACGCCTCGAGAGCGCGCAGGCGTCCGACGACGTCCCTGGACAATCGCCGGGCTGCAAGAGCCGCGACGAATTTCGCGAAAAGCTCCGCGACGCCGTGCTGGCGCTGATGAACTCGGCGCAGCTCGACGCGCTCATCTATCCGACGTGGAGCAATCCGCCGCGGCTCATCGGCGATCTGAACACGCCCGGCGGCGACAACAATCAGGTGTTCGCGCCGAGCACCGGCTTCCCGGCGATCACCGTGCCGATGGGCTACACGCGCGGCGACACGCTGCCCGCGGGTCTGCAGTTCTTCGGCCGCGCCTGGGACGAAGCGACGCTGCTTCGCTTGGCGTACGCCTATGAACAGGCGACGCATCATAGGCGTCCGCCTGCGCTGCGGTGAATTGCGTAACCTGCGCTGCGGTGAATTGCGTAAGTGGGTAATCTGGTAATTGAGTAATCGCAGCGGCGCGACACCCATTACCCACTTACCCACTTACTCAATTACCCAATTCACCGCAGTACAATCGTTCTTGTGCGGAAGCTCCTCATCGCCAACCGCGGCGAGATCGCCGTGCGCATCATCCGCGCGTGCCGGGAGATGGGCATCTCGCCGGTCGCCGTGTACTCCGAATGCGATCGGACGGCACCGCACGTGCGGATGTCGGACGAAGCGTACGCGATCGGACCGAGCGCACCCGGTGAGAGTTACCTGCGCATCGATCGGTTGATCGATGCGGCGAAGCGGTCCGGCGCCGACGCCGTGCATCCCGGCTACGGGTTTCTCGCGGAGAACGAACATTTCGCCTCGGCCGTGCGCGACGCGGGGCTGACGTTCGTCGGCCCGACGCCGGATGCGATCGCGACGATGGGCAACAAGACGGCGGCGCGCGCCGCGGCGATCCGCGCGGGCGTGCCGGTCGTGCCGGGATCCGAGGCCGCGCTGGATGCGAACGTGCCCGACGCGGAGATCGCCACGCTCGCCGCCTCCGTCGGGTATCCGCTGCTCGTGAAGGCGGTCGCCGGCGGCGGCGGCAAAGGCATGCGCACCGTGACGGACCCGGCGGATCTCGCCGGCGCGGTCCGCGCCGCGCGATCCGAGGCGGCAACGGCGTTCGGCGACGCCGCCGTGTACTTCGAGCGCCGGCTCGTGCGGCCGCGTCACGTCGAAGTCCAGCTGCTCGGCGACACCCACGGCACGGTGCTGCCGCTGGTCGAACGCGAGTGCTCGATTCAGCGGCGTCATCAGAAAGTCGTCGAGGAAACGCCGTCGCCCGTCGTCTCGCCCGCGCTGCGCGCGTCGATGGCATCGGCGGCTGCCGCCGTCGCCAAGGCGGTGGGTTACACCAACGCGGGCACGATCGAGTTTCTGCTCGATGAAAACGGTCGGTTCTACTTCCTCGAGATGAACACGCGGCTGCAGGTGGAGCATCCGATCACCGAGATGGTGACGGGCCTCGATCTGGTGCGATGGCAGATCCGGATCGCTCGCGGCGAAAAAATCGATCTCGATCCGGTCTTGCTGCTCGCGCCGCGCGGCCACGCGATCGAATGCCGCGTCTACGCCGAGGATCCCGACAACGGCTTCCTGCCGTCGCCGGGACGGATCACCTGCCTGCGGACGCCGAGCGGGCCGGGCATCCGCGACGACAGCGCGGCCGCCGCGGGGCTCGACGTGCCGATCTTCTACGATCCGTTGATTTCCAAGCTCATTGCGTGGGCCGAGGATCGGCCGCTCGCGATCGCGCGCATGCGCCGGGCGCTCGACGAGTACCTCGTGGCGGGCATCAAGACGACCGTTCCGTTCTTCGCCTGGCTGCTGGCGCAGCCGGAATTCATCGACGGCCGGTTCCATACGGCCTTTCTGGACGATGTCCTCGCGGCTCGAAACGGCCGTCCGTTCGCGGAGACAACAGCGGAGACCGAGGAGATCGCCGCAATCGCCGCCGCGATTCACACCGCGTTGTCGGCGCCCTCGACCGGCGACGGGCAGACGGCGGCCGGCGCACCCGCGCGCTGGAAGACTGAGGCGCGGCTCGAGAGTCTGAGAGGTTTGTAGTGCACTATGAGATCGAGATCGCGGGCCGCCTCCGGCAGGTCGCCGTCACGCGAACCGGCGACGGTTTTGCAGTGGCCGTCGACGGACGCCTGCGCCAAGTCAATGCGACGCGCATCGATGCGCAACGGTGGTCGCTGGTGGTGTCCGCCGAGAGTAAAAGCGACATGCCCGCGCGCGTGAGCTACGACGTCGTGACCACGCCCGGCCCGGTCGGCGGTGCGCTCACCGTCCATGTCGGATCGATCCCGATTAGCGTCGTCGTGAACGGCCGCCGGCGCTGGAGACGACGAGACGAGGGCGCGGGATCGGGGCCGCAGCGCGTCGCGGCGCCGATGCCCGGGAAGGTCGTCCGCGTGCTCGTCGCGCCCGGTGAGACGGTGCGCGCCCGTCAGCCGCTCGTCGTCGTCGAAGCGATGAAGATGGAAAACGAACTGCGCGCCGGCCGCGCCGGCACGGTATCCGAGGTTCACGTGCGGGAAGGGGTGTCGGTCGACGCCGGCGCCCTGCTCATCGTCATTCAGTGAAACTGCTCACCCGAGTCCGCAATCACCCGGTGCTTCGCTACGCGATTTACTTCGTCGCGTCGCTCGCGGCGCTGCTCGCGGCGGCGCTGGTCGCCTCGCTGACGATCGATCTCGGGCCCGCGGCCCGGGGGGCCGCCGAGCGCGGCGGGTCGGACTATCTCGAGCGGCCGATCCACATCGGCTCGCTTGGCATTCGACTGCTCACGGGCAAAGTGGTCGTCGAGGATCTGACGATCGACGGTTTTCACCAAGGCGACCGGCCGTTTTTCACCGCCAAGCGCATCGAGGTCGGCTTCGATTGGTTCCCGGCGTTCCGGCTCAGGCCCGACTTCAACATCGCCTCGGTCGAGATGACGGACTTGCAAATGCTCGTCGAGAAGTGGGACGGCGGCCACAACTTTCCGAAGTTCGTCCACGAGGACAACCAGCCGAAAGGACCGCGCCGATTCACCGTGACGCTCAGGTATCTGCGCGCGTACCGCGGGCAGTTCACGTTCGAAGATCACGAAGTGCCGTGGAGCATCGTCTGTCCCAATCTGGACATCAACATCGGCAACCTGCCGAACTACCACGGCCAGGCAGTTTTCAGCGGCGGCACCGTGCGCATCCAGGACTTCGTGCCGATGTGGGCGAACATGAAGGCCGATTTCGTGATCGACGGCCCCCACATCCGTCTCAGCAAGATCGATCTCGACACGGATGGCGCGAAGACCATGGCGCGCGGCGAGGTCGATTTCTCGCAGTGGCCCAACCAGAGCTACAGCGTGCAGTCGCGTGTGAGCTTTCCGCGCATGCGGCAACTGTTTTTCAAGGACGAGACGTGGGATCTGACCGGCGACGGTGATTTCACCGGCATCTTCCGTCTCACGAAGGGCAAGGGCCACGACCTCTCGGGACGATTCACGAGCGATCTGGCGGGCGTGAACGCGTATCGGTTTCCGTCGCTCTACGGGTCGCTGCACTGGACGCCGGAGGCGTTCGACGTCTGGAACGCGGGGTCGAAGTTCTACGGCGGCGACGCGCAGTTCACCTACGGGATCAAGCCGCTCGGCAAGAAAACCGGGCGGACGCACCGCTTCGATTCCACGCTCACCAACGTGGACCTCGCGCGGTTCACCGACTTCCAGCAGCTTCCCGGACTGCGATTCGCCGGCGCGGCGTCGGTGCACAACGCGCTCGAGTGGCCCGCGGGACACTTCTCCGAACATCGCGGCGACGGCCATCTTGTCGTGACACCGCCGCCGGGCCAGCCGGCGCGCGGCACGATGACCGCGTCACTCGCCGCGGCGCGTCCCTCGACCGGCTCGGGGCCCTCCGAGCTTGCCGAAGGGCGGGCGGCCGATACCGATCACTCGCAGCAGGAATGGGGACCCTTCGCGCCGATGCCGCTGCCGGCGCACCTGCCGATCGCCGGCGAGCTGACGTACCGCTATTCGCCGGACGCTGTCACGATAGACGGCGGACGGTTCGCGACGGAGCGCACGCACGTGACGTTCG
>JACPZV010000066.1 GCA_016195295.1 Acidobacteriota bacterium | reverse complement strand
GTGTCCGGCCCGTAGCGAACGATCGTGACCGCGGAGGTCACCGGAGTCACGCCCGTCGGAAGAATCGGCTGCGCGATTAACGCGTTAATCAGACTTGATTTCCCGCGTTTGAATTGCCCGATGCACGCGAGATAGAAACGGCCCTCGCCAAATCGCTGCGCCAGGGCCCGCGCGTCCGATTCGAGATCGCGCGCGTCGATCGCCTTCGCGATGTCGCCGAGCTCCGCGAAATGTGTTCTGATCTCCATGGTCCCTACGCCGCGGCGCCGCGCTGGAGCGCGTCGAGGTCGCGCTGCACCTCAACGGCATCGACGGGTCGCTCGTCGGCGAACCCGCGCGCGCGATCCATGGACGCCCGAACCTGCTCGACATCGATCTCCCAGGCATGACGCACGCGTCCCAGGGTCGTCTTGACCCAGGCTCGTAAAATTTCGCCGTACGTCGCCAAGGCGTCGGTCAGCGCGTCGCCGACGGCCGAGTCCAGATGACGCTTGATGAGACGCGTCGTCGCGGCCCGGCCGAACCACCGCAGCGCCGACGGCGGAGACACGCGAACCGTCGGGAGCTCCGGCACCGGCAATTCACGAAGCTCGCGGTCGACGTCGAACGTCAGCGCACCGGCGGCGATCGGTCCGGTGGCCGCCGCCGAATCGAGCGTCGCTCGCACGTCTCCAACCGTTGCGACGAATTCGCTTCTGACGGCGTCGGCGACGTGACGCGCCACATCCGAGAACGCACGCGCGACCGCCGCGTTGGGCTCCGTGTCTCCCGCGATGGCCCGCGATGCGAGGCCGAGCAACGTCGACCGCCACCCGCGCACCGAATCCGCGATGGCTTCCGCCCGCTGCTGCAGCGTCTGGATCCGCGCGGCGCCGGTCTGCAACGCGCGCTCGACGCCAGACAGGTCCGGCGCCGTCGTCGGACCTGGACGTCGCGACGACAGACGGCGGCGCAGGAACGAGCTGACGGCGTCGGCCAATATCGTGACTTTTCTGGCGACCGACTCGCGGGCCAGCTCGCGATGGCGCTCCATCAGCGGCTCGAGTTCCTCGTGTCTCCACCGCTCGAACAACGCCGCTCGCTCAGGCTGCACGCTGACCGGATAGACCGCGGTGTCCGCGCCGAGCTGTCCTCGAACCGTGCTCGCGGCGTAGGCACGGGCCCGCTCGAGGTCGGCATCGCTTGCGAGGTCGGCTTTGCTGAGCAGGACGTGCGCCGGTATGCCCGCCGATGCGAGCCGACGCAGCATCTCAACGTCGTCGGCTGCGATCGTCGAGCTCGCGTCGATGAGGACGATTCCGACGTCGCATCGAGGAAGGTAGGCCAGTGTCTCGGAAGTGCTGGCGCGGGCCAATGAACCCACGCCGGGCGTGTCGACGAACACGATGCCGGATTTCAGCGGGGCCGCGGGCAGTTCGACGACAATTCGCGTGACCGCGAGCTGATTCCCCGGGTTTCCGGTTTCCGTGATGAATTGGGCGAGCGCGTCCAGCGAGGTGTCCAACACGGGTTGGTTGGCGCGCCACACGCGCAGCCGCTGCCGGTCCCCGTAGGCGATCCGAGTCGGCACGGACGTAATCGGGTTGACGCCCACGGGCAGCACGGCGCGGCCTAGTACGTGATTCAGCAGCGAGGACTTGCCCGTGCTAACTCTTCCGAAGACGGCGATCTCGAAGTGCTGTTCTTCGAACGCCTGGAGGATCGTCGACAACAAGGGACGGAATTCGACCAACCCATACTTATCGATCACGCGTTCGAGCGTGCGCAACGTTTCGAGCGGCGCGTGCTCCGGCAGCCGGTTGATCCGCTCGCGCAAGTCGGCGGCCGACCGCTGGGCGAGCGTGACATCCAGTCGGCGGATGGTGGCTTGCAGTTCCTCCGCAATCGCGTTGAGCGTCGCGGCCGCCTCGGCGGAGACGTCGCCGTAGCCGCGCATGTAGGACGGCTTGAGCTCTTCGACCGCGTCGTCGCTGAAGGCGAGGGCCGTGCGGATCGCGTGGGACGCATCAACTTGGCGCGGCGTTGGCTCCAAACCGTGCGACGCCAACAGCCGCACCATTTGCGCGCGGATGCGGCGGACCGAATCCTCGGCCACGCGCTTTTGGGCCGGCAGCAGGTCGTCCGCGTACTTGCCAAATGGAGAACCATTGCCGGCTGTCGCCAGCACGGTCTCGATGGTCGCCAGCAGTCCATCGATGTACTGGCACGTGACGATCAGCCGGCGCTGATGGTTGCCGTTCAGGCCACCTGCCGTCGCCTCCGCGGCCGCTTCGTCAGGCATGAGCTGCGTCGTCGCCGCGGGACGCGTGCTCGCGGTGCGTGTACCGGATAACCTCGACGTCGGAGATGGCGATCAGGCCCTCGTACACCATCTTCTCGAGGACCGGCAGGAACTGCTGAATCTTCGACTCTTCGTCGATGATGCACACCATCACCGGCAGATCGGACGATGTCAGCAGGTGCTTGCGATGGATGCGGCTGCTCGCTCCATACCCCTCGATGCCGCGGTAGACCGTGGCGCCCGCCAGATCCCGGCGGCGCGCCTCTTCGACGATCGCTTCGTGCAGCGGCTTTCCGTGCCAGCGATCGTCTTCGCCGAAGTGAATGCGAATCATCTTGGCCGAGCCGCTCAGTTTCATGACGACTGCTCCTTCGACGCCGTCCCGGATTCCAGCCGGTGCGTGTACTTGATGACGTCCACGTCTGAGAGGACGACCAGACCTTCCTGAACCATCTGTTCGAGCACGGGCAAATACTTCTGAATCTTTGACTCTTCGTCGACGACCGACAGCATGATCGGCAGGTCGCTCGACAAGCTCATGCGCTTCTCTTTGTGGAACCGGCGATGCGCGCCGTAGCCGCAAATCCCGCGATACACGGTCGCGCCGGCGATGTCGTTCGCGCGAAGACTTTCGAGGATCGCGTCGTGCAGCGGCTTCCCGCGCCATTTGTCGTCTTCGCCTACGTAGATCCGCATCAGCTTCGCTTTGCCGCGCAGCGCGGTATGCGGAAGCCGCGTTTCAGGTCCTTTCGCGGTCGCGGCTTTGAGGATCGTCGTGTCCTGAATTTCGATGAGGCCCTCGCCCACGATCTGGAGGAGCTTGGGGAGCAGCTCGTCGAGCTTGTTCGGTAGCTCCACAAACTCGATCTTCACCGGCAGGTTTTCGCTGACCTCAAGAATACGCGCGGTGTGCAAGTGATGGTCGGCGCCGAATCCCGCCACGCCTTTCGTCACCGTCGCGCCGGAGACGCCGTGATAGAAGAGGTAGTTCAGCACGGCGAGGTAGAGCGGCTCGCCGTGGTGATGCACGTCCTCCCCGACGTATACCGTGACTTTTTTCGCGGGTCCTTGTGTGAGCATGACGCCTCGTTTACGTCGCGCCGTCGGCGAGCGCTTCGGCCGCCTCGGAGAGCGAGGATGCCGACAGTAAGTGCGACGGCATGAAAAACGCGTTGGCCACCATCGTCGGCACGACCGCGCTGCCGATGACGGTCGCGACAAGATACGAGTATTGCGCTTGCGAAATGACACCGTGATTCAGGCCAAACAGGGCCGAGATCGTGCCGAACGTCAGGCCGGTGGACATCATCAACGTGTAGTACCAGCCCTCGCGGCCGACATATTTGTACGCCCGTACGGCCGGCAACAGTCCGGCCGTCTTCGACACCATTTTCGCGAGGAAGAGCAGCACGAACGCCATCGGCGCGGCGATGAGCGCGGGAACCGACACAAACGATCCCGCGCGAATGAAATAAAATGGCGTCAGAAGTCCGAAGGTCACGGTTCGGAGGCGCCGCACGAGAATGTGGTCGCTTCCGACCGTCCCGGCCAAGACCATCCCGATGATGTACGCCGGCAGCACGGCCTCGCTGCCCGCCCAGACGGCGAGGCGTCCGCCGTATTTCGCGAAAAACCGCGGCGTCGCGTACGGCAGCACGGCGAACACGGCGATGCTCGCGATGATGAAGACCATCGTCTTGATCGTGAACGGTGAAAAAATCAGCCCGAGGGCGATGACCGTGCCCAAATCGTTGATGAAGCACGCCGCGAGGATCGCCTTGCCGAACTCGGTACGATTGAATCCCAGCTCCAGCATCACGGCGTACACAACCGCGACCGACGTCGTCGACAGCGCCACGCCCGCGAGCCAGCTCGCGCGGAGATCCCACCCGAGGAGAAAGCGCGCGACGGCCGTGGCGCCGAGGAACGGCGCGAAGAAACCGATGAGCCCGATGACCGTCGCTTCGCGCCACTTGCGACGGAACACGCGTGGATCCAGCTCGGCGCCCGCGAGGAACGTCAGCAGGATGGCGCCGGTGCCCGCCAGAAACGACACCCACTCCGAGCGGCCGCCGAGCGCGTCGTGACCGATCGCCGCGCCAATCACGAGCTGCGCCACGGTCCCGACGACGATCTCAGACAACGCCGTCGAGATCCTGAACCAGATCGCGAGCAGCGTGGCGAGGAGCGCCAGACCGACCCACAGCGACGCAAGAAACCACACGTTGTCCACGAGGATTCCTTTCGTTCCTCACGTTCAGACGTTTTTTAGGTGGGGCCGTACGGCTGTCGAAGGGCGACTTGCAGACGCTCCTCGAGCCGCAGCCCGTAGGAGTCATCTGCCCCGGTCGTTCAGGAGGGGCGGTTAAAGGTGAACTCCAACACCCGCAGCGAGTGTACCAGAGCGCGCGTGGACCCTCAAGAGCGCCGCCTGCCTGTCGAGCCATAAGTAACTGTTACCGAGCGGCGATTCGTCGCGCCATAATTCCGGTTACCGAAGCAGAGGGCTGATCCGCAGTCGTGGACCAGGTG
>JACPZV010000570.1 GCA_016195295.1 Acidobacteriota bacterium | reverse complement strand
GCGTGCGGTCGAGCCGCTGCTGGCGCTCCCGCACGACGAGGAACACCGCGCGTGCATGTCGATTGCGCTCGCGCTCGGCCATCTGAAGAACAAGAAGGCCATCCAGCCGCTCATCGCGCAGTTGAGCGACGACACTCCCGACAACTGCCAGAACGTCGCGGTCGCGCTCGTGCTCATCGGCGATGCCGAGGCCGTGCCGCCGCTCATCAAGGCGCTGAACAGCGGCAAGGACGTCGTTCGGCGTGGTGCGGCCTACGCGCTGGGCTTCCTCGAGGACAGACAGGCGGTCCCGCCGCTCATCGCGCGTCTCACGGATCGCGACGCCGTCGTCCGGCAGAACACGGTGGACTCGCTCCAGCGTTTGAACGATACGCGGGCCCTCGACCCGCTGCGTGGCGTCGCGAACTCGGATCCGGACGAGACGATTCGCGCGCGCGCGCGCCGCGCCATCGCCGCGCTCGAACAGCGGCGGCCCGCCGCGAAGCGGCCGCGTGCCGAGCCGGAGCCGGCATCATGAATCTGCGTGGGCGGCTGATCGTCGGGCTGATCGTCTTCATCGGTCTCACTACCGCGGCGGCGGCTCACGCCCAGCCGGCGCCCCCGGCGCGTGTGCAGGGCGCCGTCAGCGGCGCGGGGCCGGACGGCCAGCCGTTTCGGATTCCCGGCGTCAGCCTGCGGCTGGCTCCAACGGCTGGCACGGTGGCGCCCATCGAGCTGGTCTCGAACGATCGCGGCGAGTTCGAGTTCACCGATCTCGCACCGGGTGGCTACAAGCTCGATGCCCAACTCGACGGGTTCAGTCCGTTCGTCGCGACCGTGACTGTCGGGCCGGGCGGGACCGTGGCGGTGAACGTGGAGCTCCAGCTCGCGACCATCCACGAAGAGATCACCGTGACCGCCTCGGTGGACGGCGGCCTCCAGGAGCGGCAGACGGCGCCGCCCGCCGAGATCAAACAGCAGACGATGCAGCAAGTGCCCATCGCCTCGGAGCACTTCCAGGACGCCCTGCCGCTCGTGCCCGGCGTGGTGCGCGGAGCCGACGGATTGCTGAACGTGAAAGGCGCCCGCGAAAGTCAGAGCGGGCTGAAGGTGAACAACGCCAACGTGGCCGACCCGGTCACCGGCGAGTTCGGTTTCCGCCTGCCGATCGAGGCGGTCCAGTCGATTCAGCTCGTGACGAGCCCGTACGCGCCGGAATATGGCCAGGTGAGCGGGGGCATCACGAAGATCGAAACGAGCGCCGGAACGAACCGGTGGAAATTCCAGGCGCAGGACATCGAGCCGCGCATCCGGCTCCGTGACGGCGAAATCCACGGCATCGAGTCGTGGACGCCGCGGGTGGCGGTGGGCGGCCCGCTCGTGCCGCGGAAGGTGACGCTGTTCGAATCGGTCGAATATCAGTTCACCAAGGAGCTCGTCGAGGGCCTGCCGGAACTCGAGGGTGACACGAAGCTCGAGAGCGTCAGCGCATTCACGCAGGTCGATTGGACCGCGAGCACCGCGGATCGTCTGAGCACGGCGGTCGCGGTGTTTCCGCAAAAACGGGGATTCCTCGGACTTAACACGTTCAATCCGCAGCCTGTGACACCGAATCTGAATCAGCGGGCGTTTCTCTGGACGACGACCGAACGGCGGGTGCTGAACGCCACCTCGGTATTCGAATCCCACGTCAGCGTCAAACAGCTGGACACCGACGTCTTTCCGAGCACTGCCGGCCCTTCGATGATCCTCGCGCCTGTTCAGAACGCCGGCAGCTACTTCAACAGCCAGCGGCGCGACAGCCGCCGGTACGAAGGACTCGGCGAATACAGCGTGACGCCCGCCGCGTTCGGCGGATCGCACTTCGTGAAGATCGGCGCCGGCGTGAGCCACGACGCTTACGACGGTGACACCGAGAGCCGGCCCGTCGTGATCGTCAGGGCCGACGGCTCGCGCGCCCAGCGGATCGATTTCTCCGGCCCGGCGGCGCTGTCGCTAGGCAAGACCGACGTGCTCGCATTCGTTCAGGACGCCTGGTCGGCCGCCAGCCGCCTGACGCTGGACTACGGTGTGCGGTACGACCGCGACACCGTGGCGAGCGCCCACCACATCGCGCCGCGGATTGGCTTCTCGCTCGTGCCGACTGCGGACAACCGTACGGTCGTGCGCGGTGGCGCCGGGCTGTTCTACGACAAGATCACGCTCAACGCCGCGACTTTCGACCAGTTGCCGGCCCAGGTCGTCACACGCTACGGGCTGGACGGGCAAACCGTCGTGGGGCGGCCGCTCGTCGAGCGCCCCGTGATCGAGGGCGGCCGGCTGCGCGATCCCGAGAGCGTGGCCTGGAACCTCGAAGTGGACCGTGAGCTGACGAGCCGCCTCGTGCTGCGGGTCGGATATCAGCAGCGCGATGGACACCGCGAGCTCCTGGTCGATCCGCGCAGCGGCCCGGCGGGTCAGGGCGCGCTGCTGCTGGCGAACGCGGGCGATTCGCGCTACCGCGAGCTCGAGCTGACGGGACGCTATCACGCGGCCGGCAACCAGCTCGTCGCGTCGTACGTCCGATCGGCGGCGACCGGCGACCTCAACAACGTCAACGAATTTTTCGCCAACGTCGAGAATCCCGTCATCCGCCCGAACGAGTCGTCGCGACTGCCGTCGGACGCGCCGAACCGATTTCTCGTCTGGGGCGAGTTCGACCTGCCGCGCGGGTTCGGCGTCGCCCCGCTCGTCGAGGTGCGTGACGGGTTCCCGCTGTCGGTTTTCGACGAGAACCACGATTTCGTTGGCGAGAGAAACCGCGCGGGCCGGTTCCCGCAGTTCTTCTCGCTCGACGTCCAAGCCTGGAAGCACGTGACATTGCCCTGGCCGAAGAGACTCAGGGCACGAGTCGGGATCAAGGTGTTCAACCTCACGGATCATTTCAACCCACGGGACTTCGACGGCAATCTGGTCAGTACCCGGTTCAGTGAGTTCTCGAATGGTGTCAGCCGCACGTTTCGCGGCAAGTTCGTGATCGATTTCTGATATGGACACGATCAGCCTCACTGGTTCGCGGGCGTCCGCCTGGTCGGGATGGTCGG